>NZ_JAKMAY010000285.1:0-7343 GCF_022015835.1 Streptomyces sp. ICN903
CGTCCTGAACGACCGCCCTCCGCGGCCCCCCGACGCCCATCACGTCCGCCCGCCTCAGCCCCGCCTCAGACCCGCTGCCGCGACGGCCTGATCCGCGCCAGTGCCCGCCGGGCCGGGCCGCTCCACCGCCCGGCCGCCGCCGACCAGCGCTCCGAGACGGCCCACACCACCCGTACGGCCGACCGCGGCAGCAGCAGGGCCCGCAGCCGCGCGCCGCGCCCGGCGGCCGCCCGCAGCCCGGCCCGCACCCGCCGCACGTCCCCGGCCAGCCCCTGCGCCGACCGCGGCTCGGGGGCGTAGAGCGCCCGCTCGGCCGCCGTGGCCAGCCGGTGCAGGGCCTCGGCGGCCTCGCCCTCCAGCCTCCCCAGCCGTACGACGCGCGCCGCGGCCGTCCGCACGGTGGCGGACTCCTGCGGGAGGATGCCCAGGTCCCAGGCGGAGTCGGTCGCCTCCCGCCAGGCGGCGAGCGTACGGGCACCCGGGTCGCCACCGCCCTCCAGCCGCCGGGACCGGAGCCTGCCCCGCCACAGGGCGGGCAGCGCCAGGACCCCCGCGGCGAGCAGCACGGACGCCGCCACCAGCAGGACCCTGCCCACCGGGAGGCCACCGGCGGCCCCGCCGTCTCGCGGAACGGCCGCCGCGCCGCAGTCCTCCGTGCCCTGTCCCGGGACGCACTCCTCGGACTCCGACGGCTCCGGAAGCGGCCGCGCGCTGTCCTCCGGACGCGGGGCGGGGGCGTCCGACTGCTCAGGGGAGGGCAGGTCGGGCTGGGTGTACTCCGGCACGCTGCCCCGGCTCGGGGTGGGCTCGAAGCGGGTCCAGCCCACGCCCTCGAAGTACAGCTCCGGCCAGGCGTGCGCGTCCTGCAGCCCCACCGTCATCCCGCCGCTGCCGTCGGCCGCCCCGGCCGTGAACCCCACCGCGACCCGCGCCGGGATGTCCAGGGTGCGGGCCATGGCGGCCATGGAGAAGGCGAAGTGGACGCAGAAGCCCTCCCGGTCCTCCAGGAAGCGGGCGATGGCCGCGCTGCCGCTGCCGGCCTTCACCTGGGTGTCGTAGCGGAAGCCGCCCTGGGAGGAGAACCAGTCCTGGAGCCTCACGGCCCGCTCGTAGTCGCCGGCCGCCCCCTCGGTGACGTTCCGCGCCGTCTCGGCCACCACGGACGGCAGCGACTCCGGTACGCCGGTGTACTCCTCCATGATCTGCGGTGAGGGCGCCGGGGCTTGGGCCAGCTGGCGCGCGGTCGGCCGTACCACCAGGCTGTCCACCTCGTACCGCACGCCCCGGGTGGTCTGCCCGCGGTCGCCGACGAGCGTGCGGCCCTCCGGCTCGAAGCGCCACCGGCCGTCGATGCGCACCTCGGCGGCCGGGTACGGCATGGGCAGCCAGTTCTGGGCGTACCATCCGGCGGCCCGGAAGGAGGTGGTGACGCGCTCGGTGCCGACGGACGGCGACAGACCGGGCACCGGCGGAAGCGGGCGCGGCAGATCGGTGATCCGGCGCTCCGACGGTTTCCAGGAGGTGCCGTCGAACCGGTCCAGGGCCACGATCCGCAGGTACATGTCCGAGGTGCTCTCGGCGTCGGTGGTGTACGTCAGCACCGTGCGGTTGTCCGGCTGGTTCAGGCTGTCCTGCAGCGCGACCAGCGGATTGACCGCCGAGATCGTGCCGCCGCCGCTCCCCGTGCCCCGCCCCTGGCGCGCGGTGTCCAGCAGCCCGCCGCCCAGTGACGGCAGCACCGCGGGCACCACCAGGGCGATCCCCAGTGCGACCGCGCCGATCCGCCGCCCGGTGCGCACCGGCGGCGGCGCGGTGCCGCCGGGCCGCGCCGTGCCGAACCCGCCGCCGAACACCCGGCCCCACCGCGAGAGCCGGTCCCGGCCCTCCGCCAGGAGCAGCAGCAGATAGCCGCCCGCCGCGCACAGGAACCACAGCAGGCTCCCTCCTTCCGGGGACAGTCCGGCCGCGACCGAGTACAGCGCCAGCAGCGGCAGCCCGGCGGGGGCCGCGGCACGGTACGTCACCGCGAGCATGTCCACCAGCAGGCCGATGACGACCACACCGCCCACCAGCAGCAGCCGGATGCCGTCGGTGACCGGGGCCGGGATCGAGAACCGGCCGACGTCCGCGGTGCCCTGCGCCAGCAGCGCGCCGAAGGCCTCCACGGCGTCCGGGCCCGGCAGCACACCGAGCACGGCGTCGCCGCGGACGAAGACGAAGGTGAGCAGCAGCAGCGACACCACCGCCTGCGTCGCCACCGCCGGTACTCCGGACGGTGTCGCCCGCCGCACCACCGTGCCCACCGCGCTCTGGACGCCCAGCAGCAGTGCGGCCTGGAACAGCCAGCCGGCCGGGGCGACCAGCGGCAGCAGCGCGCACGCCGCCGCCAGGGTGGCCGCCCAGGCGCAGAACGCCAGCCGGGCCTGTCCGCTCATCACCCTCCACTCCTCGCCGTCCGCCCGGGCACCCCGCCCGCGGACCGGTCCGCCTGCCGCCACAGATCGGGCAGCGCCTCCCCGGGGGTGTACGGCAGCACCGTCCAGCCCGCCTCGCGCAGCAGCCGCTCCCCCTCCTCCCGCACGGCCGGCTCGCGCGACCCGCGGGGCAGGAGGGCCACCGCGCCCCTCGCGCGCTGCCGCATCCGGCCGGCCAGCATCGTCTGCTCCTCGTCCAGCGAACCGAGGAAGGCCACCAGCAGCCCCTCCTGCCCGCCACCGCCGCTGCCGCCGCGCAGCGCCTCGTACGCCCGGGCCAGGCCCGGTTCGCCGGAGTTCTCCACCACCGCGAGGGTGTCCAGGACCAGCCCGGCGGTGTCGAAGGCGGCGATGTCCGCACCCGCTCCGTCCGGCCCGGGCACGGTCGCGCCCGTGTCGGTCAGCAGCCGTACCGCGTAGCCGCGCTCCAGCAGGTGCACGGCCACCGAGGCGGCTCCCGAGACCGCCCACTCGAACGCCGACTCCGGACCGGAGCCGGCCCAGGCCGTCCGGCGGGTGTCCAGCAGCACGGTGCAGCGCGGCCGCTGAGGCTGCTCCTCGCGGCGCACCATCAGCTCCCCGTGGCGGGCGGTGGAGCGCCAGTGCACCCGGCGCAGGTCGTCGCCGTGGCGGTAGCCGCGCGGGATCACGTCGTCGTCGCCGGCCGCGGCCAGGGAGCGATGCCGCCCCTCGCCCAGGCCGGCCGCCTCCCCGGCCAGCCGCACGGGGGGCAGTTCCTCGGTCCGGGGCACGACGGTGAGGGTGTCGCGGGAGCTGAATGAGCGGGTCAGCTCCACCATGCCGAACGGGTCCGTCAGCCGCAGTTGCAGCGGACCTATCGGATAGCTTCCCCGCAGGTCGGAACGGACCCGGTAGGAGACCTCGCGCCGGCCGCCCGGCTCCATCCGGTCCAGGACGAAGCGCGGGCGCGGGCCCAGGACGTAGGGGACCTGGTCCTGGAGCATCAGCAGGGAGGTCGGCAGCCGCGAGACGTTCTCCAGCCGCAGGTGCACCAGGGATTCCTCCCGGGCGGGCACGCGGACCGGGGACAGCCGCCGGGAGGCCGCCACGCGGTGGCGGGTGCGGTACAGCACGATCACGCAGACCAGGGGCAGCGCGGCCAGCAGCACCCCCACCCGCAGCAGGTCGCCCTGGCCCAGTACGTAGGCGCACACCACCGCGGCCGCCCCCGCGGCCAGGAACGAGCGCCCCCTGGTGGTGAGCCCGGCGAGCGCGGCGCGCAGCGAACCCCGGCGCTCTCCCGCCGGCGGGCCCCCGTCCGCGCCTCCGCCGGCGCCCGGGGCGGCTGTGCCGGGGCCGTCCATCACAGTCCCCGCTGGGAGGGCCGGCCGTACAGCGGGGGCTGCGAGGTCGCCTCCCGGTAGTTGGACGCGGGCACGGGGACGCGCCGCACGATGTCGAGGACGAGCTGCTCCGAGGTGCGCCCGCCGAGCTGGGCCTGGGCGGTGGGCAGCAGCCGGTGCGCCAGCACGGGCACGGCCAGCGCCTGCACGTCGTCGGGCAGCACGAAGTTCCGGCCCGCCAGGGCCGCCGCCGCCTTCGACGCCCGCAGCAGGTGCAGGGTCGCCCGGGGCGAGGCGCCCAGCCGCAGTTCGGGGTGGCCGCGGGTGCCGGCCACCAGGTCGACGGCGTACCGGCGGACCGGCTCGGAGACATGCACGCCGCGCACCGCCTCCACCAGCTTGGCGATCTCGTGCGCGTGGGCGACCGGCCGCAGGTCGTCCAGCGGGGAGGTCCCGCCGTGCACGTCGAGCATCCTCAGCTCGGCCTCGGGACTGGGGTAGCCGATCGACACCCGCACCATGAAGCGGTCGCGCTGCGCCTCGGGCAGCGGGTAGGTGCCCTCCATCTCGACCGGGTTCTGGGTGGCCACCACCATGAACGGGTCGGGCAGTTCGTAGCTGCGCCCGTCGACGGTGACCTGCCGCTCCTCCATCGACTCCAGCAGGGCCGACTGGGTCTTGGGGGAGGCGCGGTTGATCTCGTCGCCGATCACGACCTGGGCGAAGATGGCGCCCGGCTTGAACTCGAACTCCTGCTGCTGCTGGTCGTAGACGCTCACCCCCGTGATGTCGGAGGGCAGCAGGTCGGGGGTGAACTGGATCCTGCGGACCGAGCAGTCCACGGATCTGGCCAGCGCCTTGGCGAGCATGGTCTTCCCCACGCCCGGCACGTCCTCGATCAGCAGGTGGCCCTCGGCCAGCAGCACGGTCAGCGAGAGCCGTACGACCTCCGGCTTGCCCTCGATCACGCTCTCCACCGACCGGCGCACCCGGTCCGCCGTGGCGGTCAGATCGCTGAGATCAGCTCGTTCGTCATAGGTCGTCACCCGGCCCTCCTCGGCCCGCTCACGGGCCGGTCCGCCCCTCGGCGGGCCGGCCCATCCCCGAACAACCGGCACGTCCCCCGCGGGAGGTGCCCGCGGGAGAGAGCCGTCACTCAGGCATTCTTCACTTACACAGCCCCGTGCGTCACGATTCCGGGCCGTCCGCCGGGTCGATCTCCCGGAGCAGACCCGTGGTGACGTCGAAGACGAAGCCCCGTACGTCGCCGGTGTGCAGCAGGAACGGAGAGGTACGTACCCGCTCCATCGACTGCCGCACGTCCTGGTCGGCGTCCTTGAAGGACTCCACGGCCCACGACGGCCGCTGGCCGACCTCCATCTCCAGCTCGTGCCGGAAGTCCTCGGTCAGGTTCAGCAGGCCGCAGCCGGTGTGGTGGATCAGCACGACGGAGCGCGTGCCCAGGGCGCGCTGGCTGATGGTCAGCGAGCGGATGACGTCGTCGGTGACCACGCCGCCGGCGTTGCGGATGGTGTGGCAGTCGCCGAGTTCGAGACCGAGGGCGGCGTGGAGGTCCAGCCGGGCGTCCATACAGGCGACGACGGCGACCTTCAGCACCGGCCGGGCGTCCATCCCCGGGTCGGTGAACTCGGCTGCGTAACGCTGGTTGGCTGTGACGAGGCGGTCGATGACCGGCCCCTCGGAGGAAGACGATGGCATGCCTATGACCGTAACCGCCCCGTCCTGCTCCGGCCCGGATTGGGGCAGGGCAAAGCCGGTCAACGCGCACGGTGTGTGAGGTAACCCACATCAGTGATGTCCGGCCCCCCGTGCGGGTGGAACCGGACGCGGGGATCCGCGGCACGCCTGTGCGGGGAAGCGGCCGGGACGCGCCTGACCAGTTGGTTGACCGGGGGGACGAGTGGACTAAAGTGACGCGAAGCGGGAGCCGGGCAAGCGCCGGGCTCCCCCTGCCGAACCTCAGATCCCACAGAATCCCATGTGCGCGGGCGCGCGTACGGCCGCGTACGGCCCGGCCTCCTCCCGCTCCCGGCCGGCCGGTGCCCCTTCCCCGGCGCCGGCCGCCGTTCTTCCCCTTCGCGAGCGGGCGGGGACCAGGCCGTACGGGCCCGCTCAAGGAGAGTCCAGTGAGCACCAACGAGCGGCACGTCCCGGTCATGCTCGGGCGCTGTCTGGACCTGCTCGCCCCCGCCCTGCGCGAGCCCGGCGCCACCGTCGTGGACTGCACCCTCGGGCTGGGCGGGCACAGCGAGGCGATGCTGTCGCGGTTCCCGGAGGTCCGGCTGGTCGGCCTGGACCGGGATCCGGCCGCGCTGGAACTGGCCGGCGAGCGGCTGGCCCGCTTCGGCGACCGGGCCACCCTGGTGCACGCCGTCTACGACGAACTGCCCGAAGTGCTGGGACGGCTCGGCGTGCCGCGCGTCCAGGGGGTCCTGTTCGACCTCGGCGTGTCCTCCATGCAGCTCGACGAGGCCGAGCGCGGTTTCGCGTACTCCAGGGACGCGCCGCTGGACATGCGGATGGACCAGAGCAGGGGCGTCAGCGCCGCCGAGGTCCTCAACACCTACCCGCCCGGCGAACTGGTGCGCATCCTGCGCGCCTACGGCGAGGAGAAGCAGGCCAGGCGGATCGTCTCCGCGATCGTGCGCGAGCGCGAGAAGGAGCCGTTCGCCGGCAGCGCCCGGCTGGTCGAGCTGATCCGCGAGGCGCTGCCGCAGGCGGCCAAGCGGACCGGAGGCAATCCCGCCAAGCGCACCTTCCAGGCGCTGCGTATCGAGGTCAACGGCGAACTGGCCGTGCTGGAGCGGGCGTTGCCGGCGGCCGTCGCCGCGCTGGCGGTGGGCGGCCGGATCGCCGTCCTGTCCTACCACTCGCTGGAGGACCGCCTGGTCAAACAGGTGCTCGCCGCAGGCGCCACCAGCACCGCGCCGCCGGGGCTGCCGGTGGTCCCCGAGCGCTACCAGCCCCGGCTGAGGCTGCTGACCCGGGGGGCGGAACTCCCCGCCGAGGAAGAGGTCGCCGAGAACCGCCGCGCCGCCCCCGCCCGGCTGCGCGGCGCCGAGCGCATCCGGGAGGAGCCCTGAAGGACACACCGAAGGCCGCGCCCGGGGCCACCGGGAAACCGGCCTACCCGACCCCCCAGCAGCGGCTGGCACGACTGGCGCGACTGGTCCCCGCGGGCGCCCCCTCCGCACCGGCCCGCGCCCCCTTCGTGCTGCTGGTGGTCCTGCTGCTCGGCTCCGGGCTGCTGGCCCTGCTGCTGCTCAACGCATCCGTCAACCAGGGGTCCTTCGAACTGAGGGAGCTGGAGAAACGGGCCGGGGAACTGGCCGACGAGGAGCAGGCGCTCCAGCAGGAGCTGGACTCCTTCTCCGCCCCGGACGCACTGGCCGAACGGGCCCGGGAGCTGGGCATGGTGCCCGGCGGGAACCCCGCCTTCATCCTTCCGGACGGCACCGTCCGGGGCATGCCCGATCCGGCCCCCGCCGCACCCGGGGGGCCCGAAGGGGAGGACGCCCCGTGAGCGAGCGCCCCCGGCACCCCC
>NZ_JAKMAY010000286.1:0-7328 GCF_022015835.1 Streptomyces sp. ICN903
GGAAGAACGGGAACGGCGGGGAGAGGGGACGAGGGATGGACGACGGGGCCACCGATCCGGCGACCGAGGCATTCCTCGCCCACCGCGCCCTGCTCTTCACCGTCGCCTACGAGATGCTCGGCTCGGCGGCCGACGCCGAGGACGTCCTCCAGGAGACCTGGCTGCGCTGGGCCGCGGCCGATCCGGGGCAGGTGCGCGACCAGCGCGCCTATCTGGTGCGGATCACCACCCGCCAGGCGCTCAACCGGCTGCGCAGCGTCAAGCGCCGCCGGGAGGCGTACGTCGGCTCCTGGCTGCCCGAGCCGCTGCTCACCGCGCCGGACGTGGCCGAGGACGCCGAGCTGGCCGAGAGCGTGTCGATGGCGCTGATGCTCGTCCTGGAGACGCTGTCGCCGGCCGAGCGGGCCGTGTTCGTGCTGCGCGAGGTCTTCGACGTCGGCTACGGCGAGATCGCGGCCGCCGTCGGCAGGAGCCCCTCGGCCGTCCGCCAGATCGCCCACCGCGCCCGTCGGCACGTCGAGGCCCGCCGTCCCCGCCGGTCGGCCTCCTCGCAGGAGGGGCGGGCGGTCCTGGAGTCGTTCCGGCGCGCGATCGAGACCGGGAACCCGCAGGTCCTGCTGGAGGTGCTCGCCCCCGACGTCGTCCTGATGAGCGACGGCGGCGGCGTCAGGCACGCCGCGCTGCGGCCGGTCACCGGCGCGGAGCGGGTGGCCCGTATGTTCGCCGGCGGCATCGGCAGGCTCGAAGGCGCCCTCACCGCCGAGCCGGTCACGGTCAACGGCGGCGCGGCGCTCCTGGTCCGCCTGGACGGGGAGGTCGACGGCGTCGTGGCGGTCCGGGTCGAGGACGCCCGTATCACCGGCCTCTACTACGTCCGCAATCCGCGGAAGCTGTCCCACATCGCCTCCGAGACACCGCTCACCCTGCGCTGAACACCGGTGGGTCCGCCCGGACGCCCCGCCTGCGGGCGGGGCGTTCCGTGTGTCGCGGAGAGCGCCGGACACAGGGAGCCGACCCTGCCCCCAGCCAGTGCTTTACGCGCCCTTGACCTTCCCGATCGCGTTACCTAAGTTGCCTGCTGCCGCAGGAGAGTTACCGGTCCGCGCAATCGAGTTCGCGCGTCGAGGCCCGCCTGCGTCCTGTTCCGGCCAAGAAGGTGAGGAACTCTTGGTGAGTGGAGGATTCAGGACCTTGGCGATCGCCGCGGCAGCCGGCGCTCCGGTCGCTTCGGCCCCCGCCCACGCGGTGCCGGGAGACCCCGGTCCCGGTACCGCGCCCCCATCGCCCAGCGGCATCACCCAACGCGCCGAGGCTGGCTCGTCGAAACAGAACGCCCGGGGCAACGGCGACTCCGCCGCCGGTCAGGTCGCCGACGCCATCGGATGCCTGGGCGAGACCTCGGAGTACAGCGACGAGTTCTCCGGTATACGTGTCGAACCGGCCGGAAACAAGGTCACTCTCTACGCGACCGATCCGGCGGAGGACCGTCGCATGTCGGACCGGGGGAAGGCGGCAACAGCCAGGGTCCTCGACGAGGCGGACGACGTAAGTGGCGAGGTGCGGCGGAGCAAGTACTCCCGTGCCGACATGAGGGCCGCCGGCGCCAGGATGTGGGAGGCGGGGAAGAAGCAGCGTACAGCCCGCCGGCAGGAGCCAACACCATGCGCAAAGCTTCCGCGCTGATCGGCGCGCTCGCCGCACTCGGGTCGCTCGCCGTGGCGTGGGTGCACTACGGGGACATCGAGTTCTACGTGCACAGCGCCCCCGCTGCGCCGGTTTACATCTGCAGTGCCGCCCTGCTGTGTACATGCGTGTTCTTCGGGACAAGCACGGCCCGGATGATCGGAATCGGTGCCGCGCTCACAGCGTTCGGATTCGCGGTGTACTTCATGCTCGGCCACGAGAACGCCTCCGCGTTCTTCGACGGACCCGTACCCGCCGTCGCTCCCCGTCTGGGGGCGGGCCCGTTCCTTGCCGTCCTGAGTGCGGCATCCGCTCTTCCGGCGCTGCTGCGCCGAAAGCCCGAACCTGCCGCCTCGCGCTAGGTCTCTCCGCCCCGCGGTGGAGACCTCTCCGGCTCGGGGAGCGCGGCATAGCCCCCACACCGCCCCCCGCCCGGCGGCCAAGGGCCGGTTCCGTCCGGAAGGGCCGGGCGGGAGCGCCCACACTTCAGGGTTGGGCTGTTCACGCGGTCAACATATTGGCCACAAGCACTCATCCGCACCCAAGGCTTGCTTGACTGTGTCAACAGGTAGAGTGTGGGGCGTTCACGCAGGTGCTGCTCTACCAGGAGGGTCCTCCCATGCCGCAGCCCGAACGCCTCCCCGGCGCGCCCGAGTTCCGTATCAGGCTCCCCAGGGACGGCGGCGAGGCGCGCGGCTGCCTGCTCACCGAGTTCGGCGGCAACGGCACGAACAAGTTCCTCCTGCTCAAGGGGTCGGCTGTGGCCGCCGAGGCGTCCCCCGGGCTCGGCGACCACGCGCGCCGCCTGCGCGCCGAACTGCGCGCGGGCGGCGGGCTCGTCGACGCGCCCGCCGACCCCGGCCGGCCGCAGGGGCCGCCGCGCTGGGTGGTGACCGGGGACATCGAGTGCAACTCCTCCTCGGCCGCCGCAGCCCTGGTCTACGGTTACGACGCCTCCGGCCCGGAGTCCTGGCGCACCGACGAGGGCCATCCGCTGGCCGACTACCTGTCCACCGCCTGGCGCGCCCCGCGCAAGGCGTGGCTGGTGCGCGGCTCCAACGTCTCGGGGCACAACCTGGTGCGGCGGCTGTGGCTGGCGGAGGGGATCGTCTCGCTCGCGGGCTCGCACCTGCCGCCGCTGGAGGAGAGCGACCCGACCAAGAGCGCGCTGCGCCGCTTCGTCGAGGAGGGGTACGAGGGGGCGGCCTCGTACCATCAGAAGCAGGGCCTGGTCGACGAGTTGCACGCCTTCCTGACGCAGATGCGCGTCGGCGACACCGTCGCCACCTTCGACGACGACCGGCTCCACACCGGGCGGATCACCGGGGAGGCCGTGCAGACCGCCTCGCCGGGCGGGCTGTCCAACCTGCGCCGCGCCGTCGCCTGGCGGCCCGGCGGCCACCCGTACGAGGAGCTGCCGGGGGAAGTGCAGCAGAAGCTGTCGGTGCAGCACGACGTGGTCGATCTGACCGGCGTCCTGGAAGCGCTGGACAGGCTGGACGCACCGGACGGGCCCGCCGGGCAGGCGGAGGGCGCGGAGCCGTCGGCGGCAGGGGGCACCGGCGAGCGGCCGGCGCAGCGGGAGCTGACGCTGCCACGGATCACCGGGGAGCTGGCCGTCCAGCTCCTCGTCCACGACCGGGCCTGGCTGGAGGAGGTGCGCGAACTGCTGTTGGACGAGAAGCAGTTGGTGTTCTACGGCCCCCCGGGCACGGGCAAGACGTATCTGGCGATGAGGCTGGCCGAGCACTTCGGCGGTGGGCCGGAACAGGTCAAGATCGTGCAGTTCCACCCCTCCTACGCCTACGAGGACTTCTTCGAGGGCTTCCGGCCCGCGGCGGACCCGGAGACGCGGGAGGTGGCCTTCCGGCTGACGGCGGGCCCGCTGCGGGAGCTGGCCGACCTCGCCTCCCGCGAGGGAAACCGGCACGTCCCGCACTTCCTGATCATCGACGAGATCAACCGCGCCAACCTGGCGAAGGTCTTCGGCGAGCTGTACTTCCTCCTGGAGTACCGGGACCGCTCCGTACGTCTGACCTACTCCGGCGACGACTTCGCGCTGCCGCCCAACCTCTTCGTCATCGGCACGATGAACACCGCCGACCGCTCCATCGCGCTGGTGGACGCGGCGATGCGGCGCCGCTTCGCGTTCGTGGAGCTGTCCCCGCGCACCGAGCCGACCGCCGGGCTGCTCGCGCGCTGGCTGGAGCGCGAGGGCCGGGATGCGGAGCCCGCCCGTCTGCTGGACGCCCTCAACTCCCTCATCGACGACCCCGACTTCGCCATCGGGCCCTCGTACCTGATGAAGCCGGGGGTGTACCGCGACGGCGGGCTGGAGCGGACCTGGCGCACCAAGATCCTGCCGCTGCTGGAGGAGCACCACTACGGCGAGGGGCTCGACGTCGCCGCCCGCTACGGCCTCGGCGCGCTGCGCGGACAGCACCCGTGACCGGGCCCGTGACCGCACCCGAGGCGGTGCGTGAGGCGGTGCCCGTGCGCGAGGTGGTGCTGCGCGAGTACGGGCCCGCCGTCTCCGTACCGCTGGACGCCGTGGCGGGGCGGGCGCTCATCTCCTCCGGTGTCCTGCACAGCGCTGCCCCCGACCCCGGCCGGGACGGGCACTGGCTGCTGCGGGCGGGCAGCCGGGTCGGCGCCGTGCGGGTGCCCGGCGGCCCAGTTCTGCGGATCGCGCCCAAGACGCCGGTGCGCCGGTTGTTCTTCCTGCTCGGCTTCAGCCTCGACCCGGAGCGCGCCTGGCGCGACGGCCGGGAGGGCACCGTCGACACCGGCGCTTACGACGACCTCGTCCCCGCGCTCGCGCACGCCGTGGAGCGGCAGGTGGACGCGGCGCTGCGGCGCGGGGTCCTCCAGGGCTACCGGGAGGTGGAGGAGAGTTCGCTGGTGGTACGCGGGCGGATACGCGAGGCCGAGCAGATCCGGCGGCACTTCGGCCGCACCCCGCCCGTGGAGATCGCCTACGACGCGTACACCGAGGACATCGCCGAGAACCGGCTCCTGCGCGCCGCCGCCGAGCGGCTGCTGCGGCTGACGGGGGTGCCCGGGCCCGTGCGGCGGCGCCTGGCCCACCAGCGTCTGCGCCTGGCGGGCGCCGCGCCGCTGGTACGGGGGCAGGAGCCGCCGCGCTGGCGGCCCTCGCGCCTGAACTCCCGCTACCGGCCCGCGCTGCGGCTGGCCGAGGCCGTGCTGCGCGGCTTCTCGCCCGAGCACCGGCCCGCCGGGGCCGAACCGCTCGCCGTGGACGGCTTCCTGCTCGACATGAACCGGCTGTTCGAGGACTTCGTGACCGTCGCCCTGCGCGAGGCCCTCAAGGAGCACGGCATGACCGCGCGCCTGCAGGACCCCCACCACCTCGACACCGCCGGTCTGGTGCGGATGCGCCCCGACCTCGTCGTGCGCGGCGGCGACGGCCGCACCCCGCTCGCCGTCGCCGACGCCAAGTACAAGGCCGTCGGGGAGGCCGGCGGGCCGCCCGGCTCCGACCTGTACCAGGCGCTGGCGTACGCCACCGTCCTCGGTCTGCGCGAGGCGCACCTGGTGTACGCGGGCGGGGCGCTGCCGGTGCGCTTCCACGAGGTGCGCGGGACGGCGGCCGGGCCGGACGGGCGGGGGGTGCGGCTGTACCGGCACGGCCTGGACCTCTCCCGCGAACCGGAGGAGCTGCTGTCGGCCCTGCGGGAGATCGCCGGACGGCTGGCCGGCTCCGCCCCGCGCCCCTGACGACCGGACACCCGCCCGGCGGAAAGGAAACCACCCATGCCCCGACTCGCCTTCGCCCAGAGCTTCTGGGACGGATACGACGCCCTGGAGAAGCCCGTACGGGCCGGAGTGCGCAAGGCCATGGCGAAGTTCCAGGCCATGAGCGCGGCCGAGCTCAACGCGGACAAGGGGCTGCACCTGGAGTCCGTCGAGAACGCCCGCGACCGGCGGATGCGCACCATCCGTATCACCGACTTCTGGCGGGGCGTCGTCCTCGCCCCCGACGACGGCAGCGATGTGTTCCTGCTGGTCAAGGTCCTGCCGCACGACGACGCCTACACCTGGGCGGCCAAGCGCCTGTACAGCGCCAACTCCGCGACCCGGGCCCTGGAGGTGCGCGACGCCGTCGCCCTGGACGAGCTGACCCCCCTGTACGAGACGGCCGCGCGCACCGCTCCCCGGCTGCTGTTCGCAAACGTCTCCGACGGCACGCTGCGCGAACTGGGCATCGACGACCAGGTGCTGCGCGCCGCGCGCTCCCTGACGGACAAGGCGCAGCTGGAGGCGTTCTCCACACTCCTGCCGGAGGACCAGCTGGAGGTACTGCAGTACCTCGCCGAGGGCTTCGGCCCGGAGGAGGTCTACCGGGACGTCGTCGCCGTGCGCCGCCCCGCCGACGCGCCCGCCGAGCCGGTCGAGGACCTGGCCACGGTGATCGCCAACACCTCCGCGCGCATCCGCCTGGTCACCGGGCCGCGGGAGCTGGAGGAGGTCCTGGAGAAGCCGTTCGCGGCCTGGCGGGTCTTCCTCCACCCCTCCCAGCGGCGCGTGGCGTACCGCACCTCCTACGGCGGGCCCGTCCAGCTCACCGGCGGCCCGGGGACGGGCAAGACGGTGGCCGCCCTGCACCGCGTCAGGCACCTGCTGGGCCGCTCAAGGGACGGCCGCGTGCTGCTCACCACCTACACCAACGCGCTCGCCGCCGGACTGCGCGAGATGCTCGGCCTGCTTCTCGACGGGGACGAGGAGCTGCTGGCGCGGGTGGACGTGACGACGGTGGACGCCTACGCGGGCGGCGTCGTGCGCGCCGGGTCGCCGGCCGCGCCCAGGCCGGTCGGGGACCGGGAGGAGCGGCAACTGTGGGAGAAGGCCGTGCGGCGGCTCGATCTGCCGTTCACCGCCCGGTTCATGGCCCAGGAGTACCGGCACGTCGTGCTCGGCCAGGACCTCCGCGACCTCGACGCCTACCTCGGCGCGAGCCGCCGCGGGCGCGGCACCGGGCTGGGCCCCGCGCGCCGCCGGCTGGTGTGGAGCGGCGTGGAGCTGTTCGAGCGGCTGCTGCGCGACCGGGGCGAGACCACGCACCTGCGCGTGTGCGCCCGCGCGGCGGACCTCCTCGCCGGCGGGCCCGCCCCGTACGCCCACGTCGTCGTGGACGAGGCGCAGGACCTGCACCCCGCGCAGTGGCGCGTGCTGCGCGCCGCCGTCGCCCCCGGGCCCGACGACCTGTTCGTCACCGGCGACCCGCACCAGCGGATCTACGACTCCCGGGTGTCGCTCGGCTCCCTGGGCATCGCCACGGCCGGGCGCAGCTTCCGGCTGCGGGTCAACTACCGCTCCACCGAGGAGATCCTCGCCTGGTCGGCGCGGCTGCTGGCCCCCGTCACCGTCGAGGCGCTGGAGGGCGAGGGGTCCGACTCGCTGGCCGGGTACCGCTCGCTGCTCCACGGGCGCCGCCCCCGGGTGCGGGGTTACACGACCCGGCAGGAGGAGACCGAGGCCCTGGTGGAACGGGTCCGGGAGCTGCTCGGCGAGGGGCTCGCGCCGCACGAGATCGGCGTGTGCTCGCGCTTCAACCTCTCCCTGGATGCGGCCGGGGAGAAGCTGGAGGCCGCCGGCGTCCCGGTGCTGCGGGTCGGGGGGCGGGC
>NZ_JAKMAY010000287.1:0-7306 GCF_022015835.1 Streptomyces sp. ICN903
CGGCGGGGCGGCGTCGGGTGACGGGGGTCAGCCGGCGGCGCGCTCCTCCGACACCACCTGCTGCCTCAGCTCCACCAGCGCGCGCAGGGCGTTGCTGTACATCTGCAGGCTCTTCTCGCTGTGGGTGTCGATCGCGGTGCGGACCTCCTTGAAGGTCTTGGCGATGGTCTCGTCCAGCTCGGCGCGGTCGATGCCGTTCATCTCTCTCCTTCTTTCTCTTCCTTCGGTGACGGCCGCAGGGCGACGGGGGCGGTGCCGGAGCCGCACACCTCGGCGTACTTGCGGGGCGGGGACGGGGCCAGGTCGTAGGTGTAGCGGATCCACAGCGAGTGGCAGCCCTCGCCGGAGCCGGTCAGCTCGCCCCGGATCACCAGGGTGTGGAAGATCCCGGCGACGCTCGTCTCGACCCACCGCTCGCCGGAGGCGGACGCCGAGCCGTGCCGCACCGACCAGGGGACGCGGGCGGACGCGGCCGTGGCGCCGGTGGTGGTGGCGGTGTCCGCGGTGGTGTCCGCGGTGGTGTTCGTGGTGGTGCCCGCCGCCGTGGTCGTGGCGGCGCCGGCCGCGCCGGGCAGGGCGCCGGTGGCGAGCAGGGCGGCGGCGGCCGCGATCGCGGCCCGGGTGCGTCTACGCATCGGATCGGCTCCTCGCAGTGGTGGGGGACAGGTCGGGCGGGGTGCGCAGGCCGTGATGGCGGCGGAGCGCGGCCAGCGCGGCGAGATGGCCGCACATGCCGTGCACGGACGGCCCCGGCGGGGTGGCGGCCGAGCACAGGTACACCCCGCGCAGCGGGGTGGCGTACGGGTTCCAGCGCACGGTGGGGCGGGCGACGGACTGGCGCAGGGTCATGGCGCCGGCGCCGATGTCGCCGCCGGTGTAGTTGGGGTTGTACCTCTCGTAGTCGGCGGCCGCGATGCCGCGGGAGGCGACGATCGTGTCGGTGAAGCCGGGCGCGTACTCCTCGATGCGGCGGCGCACCAGCTCCACCGGGTCGCGCCGGTCGCCGTTGGGCACGTGGGCGTAGGCCCACACCGGCCGCCGCCCGTCCGACGCGCGCGAGGGGTCGGTGACGGCCGGGTCCACCACCAGCACGAACGGCTCCCCGGTGGGGCGTCCGGCGGCGGTGGCGTTCTCCTGCCGGACGATGTCGTCGCGGGTGCCGCCGAGGTGGACGGTGCCGGCCCGGCCCACCAGCGGGTTGCGCCAGGGGATCGGGGCGGAGACCAGGAAGTCGGCCTTGGCCGCGCCGGGCCCGTAGCGGAAGCGCTCCAGGGCGCGCCGGTAGCGGGCGGGCAGCCGGTGGCCGGCCAGGGCCAGGAACTCCCGTGGGCCGACATCCAGCAGGACCAGGGGCACATCGCCCAGTTCGGCCAGGTCGCGCACGCGGTGGCCGGTGCGGAAGACGCCGCCGTGCGCGGTGATGTCGGCGGCCATGGCCTCGGCGATGCGGGCGCTGCCGCCCTCGGGCAGCGGCCAGCCGGTGCTGTGCGCGGTGTGGCCCAGCAGCATCGCCACCGCGGCCGAGGCCGGGGAGGGCAGCCGTCCCACCGCGTGGGCGGCGACCCCGGCCAGCAGCGCCTCGGCCTCCTCGGTGGCGAACCGGCCGCCGCGCGCGGTGGAGTGGGCCAGCACCCGGGGGGCCAGCCGCAGCGCGGCGACCGGGTCCGGGGGCAGGGAGCGCTGCCCGGACAGCAGCAGGTCCACCACGCCCCGGCTGCGGTCGGCCAGCGGCGCCATCAGCCTCGTCCAGCGGGGCCCGTCCACGCCCAGGCGCTCGGCGGTGGTCTCCAGGCTGCGCCAGGCCGCAGCCGCCCGCCCGCGGGGCAGCGGGTGGGCGTAGGGGATGCCGGGCTGGAGCAGCCGCACCCCCCGGGCGGGCAGGTCGAAGCGGCGGAAGAACGCGGAGGCGGCGGCCATCGGGTGGACGGCCGAGCAGACGTCGTGCGCCACGCCGGAGTCGAACAGCGGCTCGGTGCGCAGGCCGCCGCCGATCGTCTCCTCCTTCTCGTACAGCACCACCCGCAGCCCGGCGCGGGCCAGTGTCACCGCGGCGGCCAGCCCGTTGGGGCCGGTGCCCACGATCGCCGTGTCGGGGGCCGCGCCGCCCAGGGGGTCGGTCACTGTCCGGCCCCCGCCGGGGCGAGCTGCCGGCCGGCCAGCCGCCGGTAGGTCTCGTCGCTCTCCATCAGCTCGGCGTGGGTGCCGCGGGCGCGCAGCCGCCCGCCCTCCAGCACCAGGATGCGGTCGGCGTCGACGACGGTGGAGATGCGGTGGGCGATGGTCAGCACCTGGCAGCGGGCGCCGACGCCGGTGATGGCGGCCCGCAGCGCCGACTCGGAGTCGGAGTCGAGGTTGGAGGTGGCCTCGTCCAGCAGCAGTACGTCGGGCCGGGCCAGCAGCGCGCGGGCGATGGCCAGGCGCTGCCGCTGGCCGCCGGACAGGCCGGCGCCCCCCTCGCCGAGTTCGGTGTCCAGGCCGTCGGGCAGGGCCTGGACGACGTCGGTGAGGTGGGCGGCCTCCACGGCCTCGGCGATCTCCTCGTCGGTGGCGTCGGGGCGGGCGTAGACCAGGTTCTCCCGCACGGTGCCGCGCATCAGCGGTGCCTCCTGCTCCACCAGGCCGATGCGGGAGCGCAGTTCGTCCAGTGGCAGGGCGGCGGCGTCCGAGCCCGCGACGCGGACGGTGCCCCGGTCGGGGGCGTGGAAGCGCTCGATGAGCTGGAACAGGGTGGTCTTCCCCGCGCCGGACGGGCCGACGACCGCGGTGACCCCGGTGGGGGGCAGGGAGAACGAGATCCCCTCCACGGCGGGCGCCGGGGCGCCGGGGTAGGCGAAGGCGACGTCCTCGAACTCGACCGCGGGGACCTCGCCGCGGGCGCCGGACTCGGGCGCGGGGGAGGGGGTGCCGTCCTCGCCGCGCGACCCGCCGCCCTCCTCGCCCCCGGTCTCCTGGCCGATGGCGGCCAGCTCCTTGACCCGGTCGATCGCGGCCCGCCCCTGCTGGAACTCCCCGAGCGCCATGAACAGCATCACCAGCGGGGACACCAGATAGAACAGGTACATGATGAACGCGGTCAGGTCCTCCACCGGCAGCTCCCCGGTGGCGGTACGGGCCATGCCCCAGGCGATCACCACGGCCAGCGACACCTGGGTGCCCACGTTCATGGCGGGCATCAGCATCGCCGACAGCCGGGTGACGTGGATGCCGCTGCCGCGCGCGGCGTCGGCCAGCTCCCGCAGCCGCTCGGCCTCGCGCTCCTCGGCGCGGGAGGCCTTGACGGTGGTCAGCGCGCCCAGGGCGCGCAGCAGCCCGGAGCCGTAGGCGCTGGTGTCCTCCCGGTTGACCACCGCCACCCGGCGCACCGCGCGGGCCAGACCCAGGGCGACGGCCGAGGCGGCGCCCAGGCAGCCGGCGGTGACCAGCAGCATCCGCCAGTCGATCCAGGCCATCACGGCGATGCAGCCGACGGTGGTGAACCCGGCGGTGATCATCTGCGCGACGGAGGAGGACAGCGCCACCCGGGCGATGGAGGTGTCGGCGACGGTGCGGGTGAACACGTCACCGTGCTCCAGCCTGCCGAACTCCGCGATCCGGGAGTGCAGCAGCCGCCCGGTGAGGGTGGTGCGCATGTCCAGGACGATGTTCTCCCCCGCGCGGCCGATCAGATAGAAGTGCGTGGCGGCCAGCAGCGCGTCGGCGGCGAACAGCGCGGCGATCAGCGCGATCGGACGGGCCGTCGGCTCGTCCAGCACCACCGCCTCGATCAGATCGCCGATCAGCAGCGGCTGCAGCAGGGTCGCGGCCGTGCCCAGCAGGCCCAGGAACACGCCGACGCCGAGCAGCGGACGATGGCGGCGGACGATGGCGGATATGTTCACGACCGCCCCCTGCCGAAGACGACCGCGACCGCCGCGGCGATGCTCACGGCGAACAGGGCGCTCTGGAGCCACACCGTGCCGTGGGTCAGCCCGCTGCCGCCGAACATGGCCAGCATGGCGGGCAGGGCGAAGACGAAAGCGGCGCCGAACCACGCCGCACGGCTCGCTGTCAGCACTGCCGTGGACCTCCTCTCAGGCGACACCGCGGGCGGTGTACCAGTCGTAGGGCAGCAGTTCCTCGGCCGGAACCACCTCCTGGACGGCGAACCCGGCACGGGCCAGGCAGGCCTGAACCTCCTCGCGCTCGATCAGCAGCACCTGCTCGGAGAACTCCACCGGCGGCTCGCCGTCCTTCTCCACGAGGGTGCCCATGGTCAGCACGTCCGCGTCGTCGACGGTGGTGGTGAAGGTGGTGGTGCCGCCGTGGTGCGGCATGGGCACGGTGACGGTGCCCAGTTCCACCAGGGGCCGGTAGACGGCCGTGGAGTAGTACTCCAGCGACAGCGTCGCGCCGGGCTCCAGCACCTCGCGCACATGGGCGAACGCGGCGGTCAGCTCCTCGCGGGAGCGGACGCAGGCCAGGGAGCCCATGGTGGAGTACGCGGCGCCGAACCGGCCCTGAAGCGGCAGCGGCCGGCGGAAGTCGGCCTCCACCAGCGACACGTTGGCCGGGACGCCCTTGGCGCGGAACCCGTCCAGCATCGGGCGGGAGTTGTCCACGCCGACCACCTCGCGGGCGAGGGCGGCGACGGGCACGGCCACCCGGCCGGTGCCCACCCCGACCTCCAGCACCCGCGCGCCGTCCACGTACGGGCGCAGGCGCTCGACGGCGACCTCGGCGGGCATGGCGGGCGCGATCAGCGAGTCGTACACGGACGCCACGGCCGTGCCGTACTGCACGTCGCCTCCGTCACGGACACTGTCTCCGCCGTGGACATCACGGATATCGCGGACGTCCTGGGTCACAAGGTCACCCTCTCGTAGTCGAAGACCATGTCGTACTTGGGGTCCTCGCTGTGGTCGTAGCCGGAGTAGCGCACCAGCATCACCTGGAACAGCGGATAGCCGGGCTCGGGCTTGATGCGCCTGCGGACGAAGTCGCCGACCAGCCGGTAGGCGGCCTTCTTGGCCTCCTGGTGCAGCGGCGTCATCGCGCCGGGGTTGTGCACCAGGGTGGAGGCCACGTCGAAGACGGCCTTCTCCATGCGGCGGCCGGGGAACCAGAAGGCGTGGGCCATCTTCCGGGGCGTGATGGAGTACACCTCGCGCCACTCGGTGTGCTCGCTTCTGTCCTCGCTGGCCAGCCGGTACAGGAAGTGCTGGTCCTCGACGGCCGGATTGGGCGCGAAGAAGCGCCAGTTGGGGATGAGGATCCCGGTGCCGGTCTTGTCCATGCTCCGCAGCTTGTCGTAGCTGCGGTCGGGGTGCTGGCTGAGCACCGACGCCACGAACCAGCCGGCGAGGACCGCCGGGATCGCGCGCTCCAGTACCGCTGACGCCTTCACGCCGCCTCCTCGCTCTCGGACTTCCCGCCCGTCTCGCACGCCTCGCCCGCCTCGTGGGCGGGCCGGGCCGCGGCTTCCGCCAGGACCTGTCCGATCGCCTGAGCGGTGTGCGGCGCGCACGCGGGGCCGCCGAGGACCGACAGGTGGTTGGAGCCGGGCACGGTGGTGATGCGGCCGCCGGCGCCGGAGGCGAGGTACTCCTCGTACAGCTCCCGGTGCTCGGGGGTGTCCCGCACCGTCCCCTCGGCCGCCACGACCGAGACCGGCACGTCCAGCCGGTCCAGGGGCCGGCCGCCGTCGAGCATGAACGCGTAGGAGTAGTCCCACTCGCGCCGCGCCGAGCGCCAGGTGGAGGGGGCGGAGCCCTCCAGCCGCAGCTTGCGGTGGTACGGGCTGCCCTCGGCGAAGGAGAACAGGCCCTTCTTGTCGATGAGCAGACCGGCGCCGAAGACGGCCGACCACGGGCCCAGCTTCATCGTCAGGTTCACGCCCCGGGAGCCCTCGCGCTGGCGGCGGGAGTGCAGCAGCTCGCGCGGGTGGGTGGGATCCACCAGGACCAGCCCGTGCACCCGCCCGGGCGCCGCCGCGGCGGCGCGGTGGACGAGGTAGCCGCCCAGGGAGTGGCCGGCCAGCACGCACGGCCCGCCGCCGAGCAGACGGGCGTCGGCCGCGTCCGCGAGGACCTCCGTCAGATCGCTCACCGACTCGCTCAGCGAGTAGTCCTCCGGGCAGCGCCGCAGCGAACCGCGGTACCCGGCCCGGTCGTACAGCAGCACCGTCACATCGGGGCCGAGGTGGTCGGCGACCAGCAGCCACGCGGCGGAGGTGCTCATCAGACCGGCCTCGCACACCACGGCCGGGCCGCCCTCGCGCCCGCGCCGCACGTGGTAGTCGACGATGTTGCCGGTGCCGCAGCGCACCCGGCGCCGCTCGAAACCGCGGTGTCCGGTGCGCGACATGACGGTGGCGTAGTTCTGGTGGGCGAGTCCGGCGGCCAGGCACGCCGCCAGTCCGGCCGCGGTCAGCCGGGTGAAGGCCGTCCCCGTCACGACGCCTCCCCGGTGCCCCGGGCCAGCGCCCGCACGGACGGATAGGTGGAGGCGAACGCCCACGCGAACCGGGACAGGCCCATGAAGCGGGCGTTGGCCAGGTGGAAGGCGCCCATCACCAGCAGCCCGGCGTCGATGTACCGGCCCTTCCTCAGCAGCAGCAGCGGGAAGCCGCACTCCAGGGCGAGCACGGCGTGGCAGATCGCCCGGGAGGCGGCCGGATACCTGTCGAGCTGCTTGAAGAACCACTCGTCGCCGTAGGTCTGGGTGCGCATGATCTTCACCAGCGCGTCGCCCGAACGCCAGGCGTCGCCGGGCAGCTTGGCCCATCCGGAGGCGCCGTAGGACAGCACGGTCTGGGCGCCGATGAACTGCACCGCGGCGTTGCGGGTGGCGTCGGTGCCGCCCGCCCGGCCCAGCGCGGCGGCCGTCTGCACCAGGAACGAGACCTGGTCGGAGCCGTCGGTGCCGAACAGGTGGCGGGGGTAGATCAGCAGCTGGCTGCCGGCCAGATAGGCGTTGGCGAGCATCCGCACCCTGTTGTTCCGCACCGGCGAGATGAGCACCGCCGCCGCCAGGGCGCGGGAGCCGTGGAGGGCCTGGGTGACCGGCTCGCGGGCGACGAAGTCCCTGACCTTCTGCATCGCCTTCGTCTTCGCCGGCACCTGGGCCCTGGTGTGGGTCCAGTCGTTCAGGCCGCCCGGTTCCCGGTCGGCCTTGCGCACCATGTACTCGAGGCTGGACAGCAGGTGCGTGGCGGCGGAGAGCCGCTCGGCGGTGGCGAGCGGCCTGGCACACGCCGACTCCGCGGCCCTGCGGAGACGTGACAGCATGATCTGCTCCTGATCGCGCGGCGGTTGGGGGACGGGGTGGG
>NZ_JAKMAY010000288.1:0-7277 GCF_022015835.1 Streptomyces sp. ICN903
GGTCGGGGCCGGTCCGGGGCGAACATTCCGGACGGCATGATTTACGGCCGTTGCCGTGCACCGTTATGTGAAGCACTCATTGGCCGCAAATCACGCCCCTGGCCTTCGGCATGGGGAACCCCGGAGTGTCCGGAACGTCCGCCCCTACCCGTCCCCTCCCGCCGTCGCCCGGCTGCGGGTCCGGCGTGGGCCGGGCCGGGGGCGGTACGGGCACGTTGTCCGGGTGCGAGCGCGTGGTCGGCGCGGGGACGGCGCCGGGTTCCGCGCCGGTGGCCGGACGCGGCGCCGGGCGCCGCTCACTCGGTCTCGTCCCGCGGGGCGGGTTCGTTCCAGCGCGGATCGTTCTCCCACCGCTCGTTGCGCTCGCGCGCCGTGTCCATCGCCTGTTCGGCCTCGGCGCGCGACGAGTACGGCCCCAGGCGGTCCTTGGCCGGGCACTCGGGGCCTTCCTCGACCGTATGGTGTGCGAGGCAGTAGAACCACTCGCCGGACTTGCCTGTCGCCTTGCGCTTGAAGAGTGCCATGTGGTTCATGCTGCCCTGCCGGGGCGTCGCCTATCACGGTTAGACTCGCGCACATGTCTGGCCAGTCGCTTCTCGTTCCCGGCACCGTATCCCCGCACCGCGGCGTGCCCGCCTCGATCCCCCGCCCGGAGTACGTGGGCAAGGACGCCCCGACGCCGTACACCGGTCCCGAGGTGCAGGATTCCGAGACGGTCGAGAAGATGCGGATCGCGGGACGGATCGCCGCCCGCGCCATGGCGGAGGCCGCCAAGCACATCGCTCCCGGCGTGACCACCGACAAGCTCGACGAGGTCGCGCACGAGTACCTGTGCGACCACGGCGCCTACCCCTCGACGCTGGGGTACCGGAAGTTCCCCAAGTCGCTGTGCACCTCGGTCAACGAGGTCATCTGCCACGGGATTCCGGACTCCACCGTGCTGCGCGACGGGGACATCGTGAACCTGGACGTGACGGCGTACATCCACGGTGTGCACGGCGACAACAACGCCACCTATCTGTGCGGGGACGTGGACGAGGAGTCGCGGCTGCTGGTGGAGCGGACGCGCGAGTCGCTGAACCGCGCGATCAAGGCGGTGCGGCCGGGCCGGCAGATCAACGTCATCGGCCGGGTCATCGAGTCGTACGCCAAGCGCTTCGGTTACGGGGTGGTGCGCGACTTCACCGGGCACGGCATCAACAGCTCGTTCCACTCCGGTCTGATCATCCCCCACTACGACGACCCGCGGGCGACGACGGTGATGAAGCCGGGCATGACGTTCACCATCGAGCCGATGCTGACGCTGGGCACCCACGAGTGGGAGATGTGGGAGGACGGCTGGACGGTGGTGACCAAGGACCGGAAGCGGACGGCGCAGTTCGAGCACACGCTCGTGGTCACCGACTCGGGGGCGGAGATCCTGACACTGCCCTGACTGTTTTCCGACAAGCTGTCGGCAAGCCGTTGACTTGCGGGCCGGGTCGGCGAGAATCGGTCGGGTCCGGCGGTGCTTCCGTGGCGCCGTCCTCTTACGCCGTCTGGTCCCCGGAGGCCCGCCTTGGTCGCGTCCGCCACGACTCCGTTCTCCGTCCTCATCCGTGAGGCCTCCCGGCAGCAGCACACGGAGGCGGAGGGTTCCGCGTTCATGGGCGCCCTGCTGGGCGGCAGGCTGGGGGTGGAGGCGTACCGGCGCTACACCGAGCAGCTCTGGTTCGTCTACCGCGCCCTGGAGGACGGGGCTCAGGGGCTGGCCGGTGATCCGGTGGCAGGGCCGTTCCTGTGGCCCGAGCTGGCCCGTACCGCCGCTCTGGAGCGCGACCTGACCCATCTGCACGGTGGGGAGGGCTGGCGCGGGTCGCTGGTCCCGCTGCCGGCGACCGCCGCGTACGCCGGGCGGGTCGCCGAGCTGGCCGGCCGGTGGCCGGGCGGTTACGTCGCGCACCACTACACCCGTTATCTGGGTGATCTGTCCGGCGGCCAGATCATCCGGGGGAAGGCCGAGAAGGCCTGGGGCTTCGCGCGCAAGGGCGACGGCGTGCGCTTCTACGTCTTCGAGGGCATCGACAACCCGGCCGCGTTCAAGCGCGAGTACCGGGCGGCGCTGGACGCGGTGCCGGCGGACGATCTGGAGAAGCAGCGGATCGCCGAGGAGTGCCGCCGCGCCTTCGCGCTGAACACCGCCGTCTTCCGCGAGCTGGGCGAGGAGTTCCCGCTCAGCGCCTGACGGTTCCGGAACCGATTCGTGTCGCACCTCTTGACGCGGCGTCGGCGGTGGCGGTTGGTTGGGAGCGCTTCCACGCCAGACTGCCGGGTGTTCGCGTCCCGCCGGTCTGACATCGTTGTCAGCCATACGGTTCACTGGAGTGACAGATGAGACCACGCACCACCCGCAGGGCCGCCGTCTCGGGCGCCCTGCTCGGCTTACTGCTGCCGCTGTCCGGCCTGGGCCACAGCGCGCAGGCCGCGTCCGGGACCACCGGGAGCACTGCCGCCCCCGGCCTCCACGTCAGCGGCGGGCGCCTGCTGGAGGGCAACGGCAACGACTTCGTGATGCGGGGCGTCAACCACGCCCACACCTGGTTCACCGGCGAGCTCGACTCCCTGGCCCACATCAAGGCCAAGGGCGCCAACACCGTGCGGGTCGTGCTCAGCAGCGGCGACCGCTGGACGCGCAACGACGCCTCCGACGTGGCGAACGTCGTCTCCGAGTGCAAGGCCAACCGCCTCATCTGCGTGCTGGAGGTGCACGACACCACCGGCTACGGCGAGCAGAGCGGCGCGGCCTCCCTGGACCGGGCCGCGGACTACTGGATCAGCGTCAAGAGCGCGCTGGAGGGCCAGGAGGACTACATCGTCGTCAACATCGGCAACGAGCCGCACGGCAACAGCGGCTACGAGAACTGGGCCGACGACACCAGGGGCGCCATCGGCAAGCTGCGCGACGCCGGCTTCGACCACGCGCTGATGGTCGACGCCCCCAACTGGGGCCAGGACTGGTCGTTCACCATGCGCGACAACGCCGAGTCGGTCTTCGCCGCCGACCCCGACCGCAACACCGTGTTCTCCATCCACATGTACGGCGTCTTCGACACCGCCGCCGAGGTGCGCGACTACCTGGGCCGCTTCACCGACGCCGGACTGCCGATCGTGGTGGGCGAGTTCGGGCACGACCACAGTGACGGCAACCCGGACGAGGACGCGATCCTGGCCACCGCCGAACAGCTCGGCCTGGGTTACCTGGGCTGGTCCTGGAGCGGCAACGGCGGCGGCGTCGAGTACCTGGACATGGTCGAGGGCTTCGACCCGGACGCCATGACGAGCTGGGGCGAGCGCCTGTTCAACGGCGCGAACGGCATCGCCGCGACCGCGAAGGAGGCCACCGTATACGGCGGCTCCGGCGGCCCGGGCGACACCACCGCACCCACCCGGCCCGGCACCCCGGTGGCCTCCGGTGTGACCTCCACCGGCGCCACCCTGTCCTGGGCGGCCTCCTCCGACGACACCGGGGTGACCGCATACGACGTGGTGCGCGTCGACGGAGCCTCCGAGACGGCCGTGCGGAGCGTCACCGGCACCTCGGCGCAGCTCACCGGGCTGACGGCCGGCACCTCCTACACCTTCGCGGTGTACGCGCGGGACGCGGCCGGCAACCGCTCCGAGCGCTCGGCGACGGTGGAGGTCACCACGAGCCGGGGCGGCGACCCCGTGCCGGGAGCCTGCTCGGTCGGCTACCGGATCGTCGGCCAGTGGCAGGGCGGCTTCCAGGGCGAGGTGACCGTCCGCAACACCGGCGCGTCCGCGATCAGCGGCTGGACGCTGGGCTGGCGGTTCGCCGACGGCCAGACCATCACCAACATGTGGGGCGGCACCCCGAGCCAGAGCGGGGCGGCCGTCACCGTCGAGCCCGCCTCGTACACCGCGAACATCCCGGCGGGCGGCTCGGTGACCATCGGCTTCACCGGTACCTGGCGGGGCGGCAACACCGCTCCGGAGGCGTTCACACTCGACGGCTCCGCCTGCGCGGTGTCCTGACCGGGCGGGTGTGACGGCTGCCCGGCCCCGCCCCTTCGAACCGGCCCGGGGCGGGGCCGGGCAGGCTGTGTCCCGGGCCGGCCCATCCCGTCGCCCGGCCCCCGCGGGGCACCGGTAGGGTTCGGGCCGAGGAAGCCTCGTGATGGTCCGGGAGGGGTCGAGGAGAGTGCGGACGAAGGCGCGCGGGCTCAGGCGTGCGGTGGTGCTCGCGGCGGCGCTGGCCGCTGTGGCGGTGCTGCCGGGCTGCGTCACGGTGCACGGCGAGAGGGCCGTGGTCCCGGCGGTGACCGAGGCGGAGGCGGCGAAGGTCCTCGACCACTTCACCGAGACCAACAACGAGGCCAACCGCACCCACGACGCCTCCCTGAACGCCACCATCGAGACGGGTGCGCTGGGCGCCGTCGACCAGGCCGGGCTGCGGGCCCGCCGCGCCGTCCACCCGGACGGCAGCCCCGACCACCGGGACCTGGAGCTGACCGATGCCCGTTTCCTGATACCGCGGCAGGCGGGCTGGCCGAAGTTCTTCGTCGCCGACACCGCCTCCAGTCAGAGCCCCGGCAAACGCTGGCTGCTGGTCTTCACCCGCGACGGCGTCGAGGAGAAGTGGAAGGCGTCGTACCTGTCGGTGCTGGACGCATCCGCCGTGCCGGAGTTCGCCGAGGACGACGAGGGCCACGTCGAGGCCGTCCCCACCGGCGCGTCGGCCCGGCTGGCCGTCGCGCCGAAGGACCTGGGCGAGGCGTACACGGACTATCTGCGCGAGGGCGGCGACACCTTCGCCGACGGGCCGGCCACCAGCGGCCTGCGCCAGGAGCGGAAGAAGACGGCGGCGAACCCGGGCGCCCGCACCCAGTGGGCCGACCTCCCGGCCAAGGACGCGCGGTTCGCGCCGGTGGGTCTGCGCACCGGGGACGGCGGGGCGCTGGTGTTCTTCACCACTCACCACCAGATGCGGCAGACCGTCCCCCAGGGCTACAAGCCGCAGGTCAAGGACCCCTACGTCAAGGCCCTGATGGAGGGCACGCCGCAGCAGTCGGTGACGTACGTCCGCCTCGGCCTCCAGGCGGCGGCCGTGCCTCCGGCCGACGCCGGCGACCCGAAGGTCACGCTCGTCTACCGCCTCCAGCGCCTGACGGGCGCCAAGGGCGAGTGATCCGGGCGGCGGCCCCGGTGGCCCGGTGGTGACCTGGGCCCCGGCGCGTCAGCGCACCGGCCAGGGGGCGGCGTGGTCCGGCTCCTCCTGCGCGTGCGTGGCGCACGCGTCCGTCAGCGCCTCCAGCATCGTCAGCGGGTCGGGCAGCGGGCGCTCGGGGGCGCGCAGCCAGCCCACCGCCGAATCGGAGTCGTCGCCGGGCAGCCGGGCGGGGGGTACGAGCACGTAGCTGCCGCGGCAGTGCCATCGCAGGCCCGGATGGTCCTCCAGGGTCTCGGGGTGGCAGTCCAGCTCGCACGGCCACCACTCGTCCTCGTCGTCCGGGGTGCCTCGGGTGGCGGTGAAGAACAGCATCCGTCCCGTCCGGGGGTCGGTGCCGCACACCGCCACCGGCCCGACCTCGACGCCCTCGGCCTCCAGCCGCTCCAGCGCGGCCCGCCCCGCGCCCACGGGCACGTCCAGCACGTCGTGGGTGCGGCCGGTTGCGGTGATGAAGTTGGCCGACGGCTGGCCGGCGGCCCAGCGGGCGATCTGCTCGGGGTCGGTGGTGGCCTGTGTCTGCCAGGCGAAGGAGACCGGGTGCCGGCCGGGGGTGGGGCAGCCGATGCGGTCGCAGGAACAGCCGTAGCCCTCGGGGTGCGCGGCGGGGGCCAGGGGGAAGCCGGCGGCGGCGGCCGTCAGCAGCAGGTCCTCCCGGACGCGGGCCGCTTCCCGCACGGCGCTCGCGTGCGCACCGCCGCGGGAGCGTCGGCGCAGCCACCGGGAGAATCTGCTTTCGCGTTCCATCGGACTCCTAGCGCTGGGACCACCGGCCTCGGCCTGTGGGGGAATCGCTTCCCTGGTTTGCGGTGCTCGGCCGGTCCCGCGGGGCGTCGGGGCGGGCCGGGCAGCGACCTCCGACTTGGAAAAGCCTCTCCTCACGGGAGGGGAGCGGAGATCGCGTACCGCCCCACGCGCGACCTGAGCCGTGGGTTTCGAGGGTACGAAACCGAGCGCCTTCGGCCGGGCGGAATCCGCGGATCCCGGACGGCCTTCTCCATCCTGCTCCTTCCGCGCCCCCGATGAGTAATCGAACGGTGGTCGCGATGGTCACAGCAGGCCCGGCCCGACCGGTCCGTCCGGCCCGCCGTGAGACCGCCCTGCTCCGTACAGCGGAAATCCTCCTCCCGGACAGGACAGGGAGGCCCGGCCGGGTGGACGATGTGCTGACACAGCGCGACACCTCCGGCACACAGCGATCCTGTGAGGAGCCCTTCGTGTACACACCCCGCCGCTATCTGATGTGCCCACCGGCGTACTTCGCGGTCACCTACTCCATCAACCCGTGGATGGACCCCGCCAAGCCCGTGGACCTCCCGCTGGCCGTGGCCCAGTGGGAGGCCCTGCGCGACACCTACCGCTCGCTCGGCCACACCGTCGAGGAGCTGGCGCCCGACCCGGAGCTGCCCGACATGGTGTACGCCGCCAACGGCGCGCTCGTCGTGGACGGCCGGGTGCTGGGCGCCCGCTTCGCCCATCCGGAGCGGGCGCGGGAGGCCGCGGCGCACCGGGAGTGGTACCGGGCGCACGGCTTCGCCGAGGTGCGCGAGCCGGAGCACGTCAACGAGGGCGAGGGGGACTTCGCCGTCACCGCGTCCTGGCTGCTGGCCGGGCGCGGCTTCCGCAGCAGTCCGCTGTCCCACTCCGAGGCGCAGGAGTTCTTCGGCCGCCCGGTCGTCGGCCTGGATCTGGTGGATCCGCGCTTCTACCACCTGGACACGGCGCTGTGCGTGCTGGACGACACCCGCGACGACGCCGTCATGTACTACCCGGAGGCGTTCTCGCCCGGTAGCCGGGCGGTACTGGCCCGGCTCTTCCCCGACGCGGTCGTCGCCGGGGAGGCCGACGCCCGCGCCTTCGGTCTGAACGCGGTCAGCGACGGGCACCACGTGCTGCTGCCCCAGGCGGCGGTGGGGCTGTTCGAGCCACTGCGCGAGCGCGGTTACGAGCCGGTCGGCGTCGATCTGGGGGAGCTGCTCAAGGGCGGCGGCAGTGTGAAGTGCTGCACGGCGGAGCTGCGCGGCTGATCCGGGGCCGCCGGCCGGTTCGGGGT
>NZ_JAKMAY010000289.1:0-7225 GCF_022015835.1 Streptomyces sp. ICN903
CCCCCTCCCCCTCCGCGAACACCGGAGGCGGCGAGGAGGGCTGCCGTACGGCCGGCGCCGAGGTGCGCACCTTCCAGACCACGGGAGGACGGGCGTCCATACGGTTCGGCAGCAGCGGCGCCTGCCTGGTCTCGGCGCTGCCGGCCGGCGGCTTCACCGCGGCCACCCGGCGCGGCGGGCCCAGGGAGCTGACCGTGGTCTTCACCGGCGACTCCTTCCGCTCGCAGATCGAGGTCACCTCCCCCACGCCCTCCAGCTACAACGTGGCGGTCAGGGAGTCGACCGTCTGAGAGCGGCCGGGGTACTGCCGGGATGTTGCCGGTCGTTTCGGTGCCCGCCGAAACGACCGGCCCGCATGATGGGCGCCATGGACTCCCCCGACCGCGCACGCCGCGCACGCCGCGCCCGTCCGTCCCCTTCCGAGCGGCACCCCGAGCACGCCGGTTCCGGTCTCGCCCGGCTCGCCGGGCTGCTCGCCGACGACACCCGGGCCCTGTTCTGCCTGGCGCTGCTGGACGGGCGGGCGTGGACGGCGGGCGAACTGGCCCGGCTGGCCCACGTCGCGCCGTCCACGGCAGGTGAGCACCTGGACAAGCTGGTGGCCGGGGGCCTGCTGGCCCAGGAGCGCCAGGGGCGGCACCGCTACGTGCGGCTGGCCGGCCCGTCGTCCGCGCGCCTGGTCGAGGAACTGGCCGCGCACGCGGGGCCGCCGCCCGCCGCGCGCTCCCTGCGGGAGGCCTCCGCGAACACGGCGATGGCCCGGGCCCGCACCTGTTACGACCACCTGGCCGGACGCCTGGGGGTCGCGGTCACCGACGCCCTGCTGGAGCGGGGGCTGCTGCGGCAGGACACCGGGTTCGCGGTGACCGGGGCCGGGCTGCGGTGGTTCGGCGGGCTCGGCATCGACCTGAAGGCCCGCCAGTACGGCCGCCGCCCGGCGGCCCGCGCCTGCCTGGACTGGACCGAACGCCGCCCCCACCTGGCCGGCGCGGCCGGGGCCGCGCTGTGCCGGCACGCCCTGGAGGCCGGCTGGTGCGAGCGGATCGGCACCCGGCGGGCGCTGCGCGTGACCGATGCCGGGCGGCACGACCTGCGCGAGCTGCTGGGCCTCACCGGCGCCGACCTCGACGGCGGGACCGCGGACACTTCCGGTACGGCGGGCACGGCGGAGGCCACGGCATGAGGACCGCCGCCGGAGCGTCCCCCCGTACGGGCGACACGAGGACCGGGAAACGGCGGGCCGTCCCGGATTGCGGTAGACCCGGGAATGTCGTCATGCTGCACCCACACCGTCCGTGGAGGACCGATGAGCGCCCAGCCGCACTCGTATGCAGCCGCCGACCCGGAAACAGCGCTGAAGTACGCGATCCAGCACATCCGGGGGGACCGGGTGCAGATCGTGGAGGGGGTCATCGAGCCGGTGTCACCGAGTTGGGACCACGAGGCCGCGGCGGACGTCGTCCGCGAGCAGATCGGCCCGGCCGTACGGCGGCTCGGCTGTGTCGCGGGATCGGGCAACCTGGATCTGCCCGGAAGCAGCAACTGGTACGTGCCGGATCTGGCCGTCGTCCCCCGGGACCTGGCCAAGGGCGCGGGCGCCCTGCTTCCGGACCAGACGCTGCTGGTGGTCGAGGTCACCTCCGAGTCGAACGCCGACACCGACCGCACCGCCAAGCGCCGCCGCTGCGCCGAGTACGGGGCGCCGCTGTACCTGCTGGTCGACCGGCAGGAGCGGGCCTGCACGCTCTTCGCCGAGCCGGGCGAGCTCGGCTACACCCGAGTGGAGGGGCCGCACCCGTTCGGCACGCCCGTGCGGCTGCCCGAGCCGTTCGCGGTGGAGCTGGACACTTCCGCCCTGGGCTGAGCCCCGCAGGGACCGGCGCCGGAGAGGGCGTCGTGGGAGAGGGGAGCCGTCCGTGGTGAACACGTCCGCCGCGTCCGCTGGTTCCGCCGGTTCCGCCGGTTCCGCCGCCTTCCGCGCGCTGCACCGCCGCGGGCGGCCGCTGCTGCTGCCCTGCGCCTGGGACCACGCCTCGGCCGCCGCCCTGGCCGCGCACGGCTTCCCCGCCGTCGGGACCAGCAGCCTGGGGGTGGCCGCCGCGGCCGGTCTGCCCGACGCCACGGGGGCCGCACGGGGCCGGACCCTGGCGCTGGGGCGGCGGCTGGCCCGGCTGCCGGTGCCCGTCAGCGTGGACGTCGAGGGCGGGTTCTCCGAGGACCCCGCGCAGGTCGCCCTTCTGGCGCGGGAGCTGGCCGGGGCGGGGGTGGCCGGGGTGAACCTGGAGGACGGGCTGCCCGGCGGGCGCCTGGCCGACCCGGCGCACCACGCGGAGAAGATCGCGGCCGTCAAGGAGGCCGCCCCGGCGCTGTTCGTCAACGCCCGCACCGACACCCACTGGCTGGCCGCCGACCCCACCACGGCCGCCGCGTCCCGCCGGGCCCGTGCCTACCGGGAGGCCGGGGCGGACGGCGTCTTCGTGCCCGGCCTCACCGACGAGGACGGCATCCGGGCACTGGCGGGCGAGCTGGACGCCCCGCTGAACGTCCTGTACTCCCCCGGCGGCCCCACCCGCGAGCGGCTGGCCGAGCTCGGCGCGGCCCGGATCAGCCTGGGGTCGCTGCTGTTCCGCGCCGCCCTCCAGCGCGCCGTGGAGCTGGCCGCCTCCCTCGCCGACCCGGCCGCCCCGCCCCCTCCGCTGCCCACCTACGACGAGACCTGCGCCCTGGCCGCCCCCTGGGCGGACGGGGACTGAGACTTCTCCTTTCCGAGTTCGCCGCGGAGCCTCCGCAGAACCTCTGTGACAGAACCTCTCCCCCGAAGCGTCCTAAGGGGTGACGGCGGAGACGGACGGCGAGAGGGACACCGTGGTGGAGAGACCGACGCAACGCCTGGAGGAGTTCCGGGAGTTCGCGAGCAGCTCCGGCAGTCGGCTGTTCCGTACCGCGCTGTTGCTGACCGGAGGTGACTGGCACCAGGCCGAGGACCTGACGCAGACCGCGCTCGGCAGGGCGTTCGCGTCCTGGCGGCGGGTGCGGCGCGCGGACGACCCCGACGCCTACGTCCGTACGATCATGGTCCGCGCCCACATCTCCCAGCGGCGACTGCGGCGCAGCGGCGAACGGCCGGTCGAGGCCGTGCCCGAAGCGGCCGTCTCCGGCGGCTCCGATCCCGCGCTGCGGGTGACTCTGCTGCGGGTGCTCGGCGAGCTGCCCCACAAGGACCGGGCGGTACTGGTGCTGCGCTACTGGGAGGACCGCAGCGTGGAGCAGACCGCCACCGAGCTGGGCGTGAGCGCCGGCTCGGTCCGCAACCGCAGCATGCGGGCCCTGGCGCGGTTGCGCGATGCGCTGGGCGGCGAGCTCGATTCACTGGCGAACGGATGAGCACCGACGTCGGTCGCCCCTCCCGCGCTCTTCCGTCCCGATCCATGAGTTGTGTGTCCATGCCCGTACGGAGAAAGCCGGTGATTTCCCGTGGAACCCGATGAGCGGCGACTGTCGGCCGTGATGAAGGAAGCCGTGGACGGTGTGCGGCCGCCCCTGCCGTCGCTGGTCGACGGCGCGACGGTCCGCGGCCTCCGCCTGCGCAGACGGCGGCGGGCCGTACAGGCGGCCTCCCTGTGCGCGGTGGCCGCCGCGCTGACCGCGGGCGTCTCGGTGTTCGGGGCGTATCTGCCGACCATGGGGAGCGGCGCCGTGGTGCAGGCACTGCCCGAGGCACCGGCCGACGGTTCCGACGAGGTGGCCTTTCCCGACTTCTCGCATCTGCCGCACGACCCCGAACCGCCCGAGGACAAGGTCGCCCTGACGGGCCGCGCCACCGTGCACATACTCCGGGAGCTGCTGCCGGCCGGCACCGGTACCTCGCACTACAAAGGTCAGGACAGTTTCCCTCCCGGCCCCGCGTACATCGACACCAGCGGAATTCTGAAGATCGCCACGGGGGTCGGCCGGGCCGAGGTGACGGTCAATGTGCAGGGCGGCTTCGGCCGTGACCGCGGCGCGCGGGGGACGGAGTTCCTGGAGCGCTTCTACTCCTGCGACGAGAACAGGGGCGAGGGCAGGATGACGGCCTGCACCGTCGCCAACCTCGACGACGGTTCGCTGCTCATGGCGTACGAGGACCGCTCCGGCCTGCTGATCCGCCGCCACGCCGACCTGCTGCGCACCGACGGCACCCGGATCGTCGTCGGCACCTCCAACGGCTGGGACCTGGAGGACGGGCCGGTCCTGGCCTCCCGCCCTCCGCTGTCCTTCGAGGCACTGCGGGCCGTGGTGACCAGCTCGCGCTGGAGCCAGTGGGTGGCACCGGACGTCGTGGAGGCGGCAAAGGCCCTGACGCCGTACAGGGACCTCACCCCGCGTCCCGCGCCCGGCGACACCGACCAGACGGGCCGCCTTCCGTGAGAACGGCCGGGCCGGGGTGGGTGGGCGGCCCCGGTCCCGGCCGGCGCTCACTTGCGGTTGTACAGGCGCATGGTGGCCGTTCCGAAGACGGCCACCAGCACCGCGCCCCACCCCAGCGACCAGGCGATCTCGGTGGCGGGCCAGTCGCCCGCCATCAGTCCGCGCACCGCCGAGGCCAGATGGGTCACGGGGCTGTTGTTGACGAAGGCCTGGAGCCAGCCGGGCATGGTGGACGGGTCGACGAAGACGTTGCTGAGGAACGTCAGCGGGAAGATCACCATCATGCTGACGCCCATCACCGACTTCTCGGTGCGCAGCATCAGGCCGAACATCGTCCAGATCCACGAGAAGGCGAACGCGAAGACGATCAGCAATGCCACCCCGGCCACCACTCCGGGCACGCCGCCGGCCGGGCGGAAGCCCAGCACCAGGCCGAGTGCCAGCATCACCGCGCAGGCGATGGTGTAGCGCAGCATGTCGCCGAGCAGGTAGCCGACCATCGCCGAGGGGCGCCAGATCGGCAGGGTGCGGAACCGGTCGAAGACGCCCTTGGCGATGTCGATGTTGACCGCCACCCCGGTGTACATGGTGATCATCACGATGTTCATCACCAGGATGCCCGGCAGCAGGAACTGCACGTACTGGTCGGTCGATCCGGCCAGCGCGCCCCCGAAGAGGTAGGTGAACATCAGCACCATCATGATCGGGAAGACGGTGACGTCGAAGAGCTGCTCGGGCACGTGCTTGATCTTCAGCACCGCCCGCCAGCCGAAGGCGGCGGAGGCGGCCCAGGCGCTGGGGCGGGGCGGGCGCTCCCCGGATACCAGCAGGCCGGCCAGGGTCTCGGCCGCCGCGGGGGCCGACTCGCCGGTCTCGCCGGTGCGCTGTCCGCGGGTCGTGGCGGTGCTCATGCCGGGATCTCCTCTTCCTCGTTCGCGGGGGCGCCGGTGCGGTCGGCGGGGCGGTCGGTGAGGGCGAGGAAGACCTCGTCCAGACTGGGCTGGCCCAGCGAGAAGGTGTCGACGGTGATGCCGGCGCGGGCCAGTTCCGCCAGCGCCCGGGAGGCCTGCTCGGCCGCGCCCGCGCCGTCGCCGTGCAGGCCGACGCGGGCGGTCAGGGCCACCGGGTCGGGGTCGAGCTGGATGCGTGCCTCCAGGACGCGGGCGAGCAGCCGCTCGGCCTCGGGCCGCCGTTCGGCGTCCCGCAGCCGCAGATGCACCGCGCCGGCGCCCACCGAGGCCTTCAGCTCGCCCTTGGTGCCCTCGGCGATGACCTTTCCGTGGTCGATGACGGCGATGCGGGAGGCGAGCTGGTCGGCCTCGTCGAGGTACTGGGTGGTCAGCAGCACCGTGGTGCCCCGGGAGACCACCACCCGCACGATGTCCCACACCTGGTTGCGGCTGCGCGGGTCCAGGCCGGTGGTCGGCTCGTCCAGGAAGAGCAGGTCGGGGGTGTTGAGGATGGACGCGGCGATGTCGATGCGGCGCCGCATGCCGCCCGAGTAGTTCTTGACCTGTTTGCCCGCCGCCTCGGCGAGCCCGAAGGCCTCCAGCAGCTGCTCGGCCCGCCGCCGGGCGGCGGGCTTGCGGTGGCCCAGCAGCCTGCCCAGCAGGATCAGGTTCTCCGCGCCGGTCAGGTCCTCGTCCACCGAGGCGTACTGCCCGGTCAGGCTCACCCGGGCGCGTACGGCGTCGGCCTCGTGCAGCACGTCGTGCCCGAAGACCCGGGCCCGGCCGCCGTCGGGGCGCAGCAGGGTGGCGAGCATCTTGACCGTGGTGGTCTTGCCCGCCCCGTTGGGGCCGAGGACCCCGTAGACCGTGCCCGCCGGGACGGCGAGGTCCACGCCGTCCACCGCGCGGGTCTCCCCGAACACCTTGACCAGCCCGGATGTCTCGATCGCCAGGCCGGATGCGCTCTCGCCCATGTTCCGTCGTCCTCGTCGCTCGTCGGTTCTGCGGCTTCCCTCGACCTTCGGACCGTCCGGGGGCGCCGGACTCATCGCTTCGCGGGGATTTCCCCCGCCGGGTCTCCCGGGCAGCCCGGGTGTGCCGGGTGTGCCGGGTGTGCCGGGTCTCCCCGGTCGGCGGGGCCGTAACGGATGTGCGGGCACGGTGCGCCTCCTCGGTCGTCCTCAGTCGTCGCGGACCTCGATGCCCAGCGCCCGGGCGAGCGCGGGGGCGAGGTCCAGCAGTTGCGCCGGGCTGACGATCGCGCCCCTGAGCGAGTCGTGGCCCGCCGTGATCCCCAGCCCGGCCGCGTCGCGCAGATCGACCCGCGTGAGCCTCGCCTTCTCCAGCCGCACCCCGTCCAGGACCGAGCCGGGGAACGCGACGCCTTCCAGGACCGCCTCGCCGAAGTCCACGTCGCGCAGCAGGCAGTCCACGAAGTACACGTCGCACAGGCGTGCGGCGCGGAGGTTGACCGAGTCGAGCTTGCAGTTGAAGAACGCCACGCGGCGCATCCGCGCCTCGAACGCCTCCACCCCGGCCAGGGCGCCGGAGACGGCCTCGGTGTCCGTCCAGTCGGTCTCGGCCAGGTCGGCGCCCACCCATCGCACGGTGTGCAGCCACACGTCGTTGAAGCGCGCCCGCCGGTAGCGCCCGCCGTCGAACTCGACCGAGGTGAAGGCGGACTCCATGAAGCCGGCGCCGCCGGCGTCCGCTCCGTGGAAGCCGTCCCCGTCGAAGTGGACGGTGTCGTAGGTGCGCTCCCGCTCCAGCCGCCCGCCGCCGTCGAACGGCTGAAGGTACTCCGCGTAGGGCAGGTCGGCCAGCTCCCGTGGAGCCGGCGGGGCGGGCGGTGTGCGCCGGGGGCGTGG
>NZ_JAKMAY010000029.1:0-31440 GCF_022015835.1 Streptomyces sp. ICN903
CGCCCTCTCCCGCCTCGCCGACGCCGACACCCTCCACCACACCCCCATCGGCGTCCTGCGGGATGTGCGCCGCCCGGTCTACGACACCCTGATGGCCGAGCAGCTGGAGAAGGCCGTCATACAGCACGGCAAGGGCGACCTCGGCGCCCTCCTGGCCGGCAACGACACCTGGACAGTCGTGGGCTGACGACACGTTCGCCCAGCCGAGGGGCCGGTTCCGCCTGGCGGAGCCGGCCCCTCGGCCGTTCGGGCGACGCGGGGTCCGGCCTGGATCCGGCCGGGGTGGGCCGAGCGTGCGGGACGGAGCACGATAAGTAAGTACCGTACGTCGGAACGGGAATGACAACAGGGGCGTACGGCGCTACCGTCTTGAGGTCGGCCGGCCAGGCCGGTCCGGCCGGATCGGCCATCCCCGAGGAGGAACGTTGGAGTCGCAGGGCGAGCAGCGCACGGGACTGTTGTTCGGCTTCGCCGCCTACGGGATGTGGGGCCTGCTACCGCTGTACTGGGCGCTGCTGGAACCCGCCGGCGCCACCGAGGTCCTGGCCCACCGGATGGTGTGGTCGCTGCCCACCGCCCTGGTCATTCTGGCCGCGCTGCGCCGCTGGGCGTGGGTGCGCCCGCTGCTGCGCGATCCCCGCAGGCTCGCTCTGATAGCCCTGGCGGCCGGACTGATCTCGGTCAACTGGGGCCTGTTCATCTGGGCCGTGGGGAGCGGCAAGGTCATCGAGGCGTCGCTCGGCTACTTCATCAACCCGCTGATATCGATCGCCTTCGGCGTCCTGCTGCTGCGCGAGCGGCTGCGGCCCGCCCAGTGGGTGGCCGTCGGCATCGGGGCTGTGGCGGTGGGGGTGATGACCGTCGCATACGGCCGGCTGCCCTGGCTCTCGCTCGCCCTGGCCGTCAGCTTCGCGCTCTACGGGCTGATCAAGAAGGGCGTCCGGCTGGACGGGGTGGCGAGCTTCGGGGCCGAGACGGCCGTGCAGTTCCTGCCCGCCGTCGCCTTCCTGGTCTTCCTGGGTTCGCGGGGCGAGGCCACCTTCGCCACCGAGGGCGCCGGGCACACGCTGCTGCTCTCCCTCGCCGGGTTGGCCACCGCACTGCCGCTGATCTTCTTCGGCGGGGCGGCCGTACGGCTGCCGCTGTCCACGATCGGTCTGCTGCAGTACCTGGCACCCGCCTCGATGTTCCTGCTGGGCCTGCTGGCCTTCGACGAGGAGATGCCGCCCGAGCGCTGGGCCGGCTTCCTGCTCGTCTGGGCCGCACTGTGCCTGCTCACCTGGGACGCCCTGCGCACCGCACGCCGTTCGCGGGCACGCCTGCGGGCGGCCGCCGCGGCGGCGTCCGCGCGGGCGCCGCGGACGGACGGTGGAGAGGCGACGGGCACGGTGTCCGGAAAGGCCGCTCGCCCGGCGGACCGCCCGGCGGTGGCCGGCACCCCGTCGGACACCGCGAAGGGCTGACCGCGGGTCCGGTCACGGCCGGACCCGGCCGGACCGCCGCAGGGACTCCAAAGGCGGAACGGCCGGAATCGGCCATCTCGCGGCGCACCGCGAACCGGTGGCACGTCAGCGCGGCATCGTCCGATATTCGGACGCATATGTCCGGATTCCGCCCTTGACGGCGCACCGGCGCCCCATCAGCATCATGCCCACGTCAACCCCTCACAGGAGGCATGATGCCCATTCGCGCTGGACGACGGCTCCCCCGAAGATCCCCCTTCCGCCGCGCCGTTCTCGGAGCCGGACTCGCCGGTGCGCTCGCCGCCGGACTGCTCACCGCGACGACCGCCCCGGCCACGGCCGAGGCCACCACGGCCGCAGCGGCACCGGACATCCCGCTCAGCAACGTCAAGGCGCACCTCTCGCAGTTCCAGACGATCGCGAACGCCAACGGCGGCAACCGCGCCCACGGCCGCCCCGGCTACCGGGCGTCGATCGACTACGTCAAGGGCAAACTGGACGCCGCCGGCTACACCACGGCACTCCAGCAGTTCACCTACAACGGGACCACCGGCTACAACCTCATCGCCGACTGGCCCGGCGGCGACACCGGCGCCGTCCTCATGTCCGGAGCACACCTGGACTCGGTCAGCAGCGGCGCCGGCATCAACGACAACGGCTCCGGCTCCGCCGCCGTCCTGGAGACCGCCCTCGCCGTGGCCCGTGCGGGGTACAAGCCCGACAAGCACCTGCGGTTCGCCTGGTGGGGGGCCGAGGAACTCGGTCTGGTGGGCTCGAAGCACTACGTCAACAGCCTCTCCTCCACCGAGCGGTCGAAGATCGACGGCTACCTCAACTTCGACATGATCGGCTCGCCGAACGCCGGTTACTTCGTCTACGACGACGACCCCGCCATCGAGAAGGTCTTCAAGGACTGGTTCGCCGCCAGGGGCATCCCGACCGAGATCGAGACGGAGGGTGACGGACGCTCCGACCACGCCCCGTTCAAGAGCGCCGGCGTCCCCGTCGGCGGCCTGTTCACAGGTGCCGGACGCGTCAAGACCAGCGCCCAGGCGCAGAAGTGGGGCGGCACCGCCGGGCAGTCCTTCGACCGCTGCTACCACTCCTCCTGCGACACCACCGCCAACATCAACGACACCGCCCTGGACCGCAACAGCGACGCCGCCGCCCACGCGGTGTGGACGCTGAGTTCGGGCACCACCACCCCGCCGGACGGCGACGTCTTCGAGAACACGGACGACCACGCCATTCCCGACCCGGGCACGGTGGAGTCCCCGCTCCCCGTCACCGGCCTCTCCGGGAACGCCCCGAGCGACCTCGAGGTCGGCGTCGACGTCAAGCACACCTACCGCGGTGACCTCGTCATCGACCTGGTGGCCCCGGACGGCAGCAGCTACCGGCTGAAGAACTCCGGCTGGGACTCGGGCGACGACGTGATCACCACCTACACCGTCAACGCCTCCTCCGAGGCGGCGAACGGAATCTGGAAGCTGCGCGTGAGGGACGTCTACCGCTCCGACTCCGGCTACATCGACAGCTGGAAACTCACCTTCTGACCCGTCCGGCCGCCCCGTCCGGCCACTCGGTCCTCGCCCCCGGCCCGTCCGGGCCCCGAGCCCCCTGCCGGGCCGAGGACCACCGCCCGCCGGCGCGACCGCGCCGGCGGGCGGTGCCGTCCGTGCTTCCCGTCCGTGCTTCCCGTCCGTACGACCCGGCGGGGCGGACACTCCGAGCCCCCGGTCACTCCCCCTCCTCGCGGCGGGCGCGCAGCGCCCGGACCTTGTGACGGTTGCCGCAGCGCTCCATCGAGCACCAGCGGCGGCGGCCGGGGCGCGAGGTGTCCACGAAGACCAGACGGCAGTCGTCCGACGCGCACTCCCGTATCCGGTGGGCGTACGGGCCGCCGAACAGGTCGACGGCGTCGCGCGCGACGGTCGAGAGCAGTTGGGTGCCGGTCGCGCCCGGTCCCCACCCCCTCGCCCAGCCCCGTCCGCCGTCCTGCCGCAACCGCACCGGCAGCGGCGGACGGGACGCGGCCTCGTTGACCACCGCCACATCCCGCGGGCGCGGCGCACGGCCGTGCGCCCGGTCCACGGCCATCCGCCACAGCGCGGCGCGCAACTCCTTGGCAGCGGCCAGCTCGGCCTCCGTCACCTCGATCGAGGGCGCGGGTCGCAGCCGGGAGCGGGCGGCCCAGACCGCGAGGTTCGCCGGCTCGTGCAGCACCTCGTAGCGCGCGTAGCCGCCGGACCCGCCCGTCGGCAGCAACTCCAGGCACAGGGCTCCCGGGTCGAAGCGATAGGGCACTCCTTCGGGTGAGTGCAGCACCAGACCCATTGCGGACTCCGTCACGTAACCAGTATAACTGGTTACCGGCCAGAGGGAAGCGCGGCGAACGGGAGACGGGGCGATGGCGGAGACGTCGGGCGAGACGACTACGACGGGCAGCACTCAGGAGGTGCTGGGCTGGAAGCTGGTGATCGACTGCGCGGACCCGCACCGGCAGGCCGACTTCTGGGCCGCGGCCCTGGGTTACCTGGTCGAGGACAACAGCACCCTGATCGAGCGCCTGCTCGGTCTCGGCGTCGTGGGCGAGGACATCCTGGTCGAGCACCACGGCCGCCGCGCCTGGCGCGACCTGGCCGCGGCACGCCACCCGGGGGATCCCGCCGACCCCGACAGCGGTACCGGGCTGGGGCGGCGGCTGCTCTTCCAGCGCGTCCCTGAGCCCAAAACCGTCAAGAACCGCCTGCACATCGATGTCCACTCAGGCCCTGGGCGGCGCGAGAGGACCGTTGCCCGGCTGGAGGGCCTGGGTGCGTCGGTCATACGGCAGGTGAGGGAGCCGGGCGGTGAGTGGACGGTGATGGCGGATCCCGAGGGCAACGAGTTCTGCGTGTCATGAGGGCGCCGCCTCGGCCGGCGGCCGGGGCATCACTCAGACAGTGATGTCCCGGCCGGTGAAGCGGGCCCATGCGGCGGAGCCGAAGACAGCCGCGTACAGCCCCTGGAGGCGGAGGTTGTCGAGCAGGTCGTCCCAGTAGACGGGGTCGCGCAGAAGGTCGGCGAAGGACATCCAGTAGTGGGGGAAGAGGTACGGATGGATCACGTCCAGCTGTGGGATCGCACCGAGGATCTGCACGGTGATCAGCAGACCGACGGTGGTGGCCATGGCGGCGATACCGCTGTTGGTCAGGGTCGAGACGAACAGTCCCAGTACCGCCAGACCGACCAGTGAGGCGGCGACTGCGACCGCTACGGCCATCGCTCGCAGCATCCCGTCGGCGAGGGAGACCGTGGTCCCGGACAGCAGGGTCACCTCGCCCAGGGGAAAGAGCAGAGCGCCGACGGCCAGCGCGGAAACCGCCACGGTCAGGGTCGCCGCCAGGCAGAAAGCCAGGACGGCGGTGAACTTGGCGAGCAGCAGCCGCGTACGGCCGGCCGGGGCGACCAGCAGATAGCGCAGGGTTCCCGCACTCGCCTCGCCCGCGACCGAGTCACCCGCGACGACACCGACCGCCATGGGGAGGAAGAAGGGGAGGGTGGCCGCGAGCGCGGTGAAGACCAGGAACAACCCGTTGTTGGTCACCTGGCCGATGAACGCCGGCCCCTCACCGCCACCGCCGCCACCGCCGCCACCGCCTGCCGAGCCGCCGTCCCCGGTCTCGATCCTCACCGCGATTCCGACCAGCAGCGGGACGGCTGCCAGCACGGCGAGCAGTGCGAGGGTGCGCCAGCGGCGGAAGGTGACGGTCAGCTCGCTGCGGAACAGGCCCAGTGTCCACAGCGGGCTGGGGCGGCCCCGGGCCTCATCCGGTCCTCCGTCCCGGTCCGGTGCCTCTTCACCGCCCCATGCCTCACGCCCCGGACGCCCCGGTAGCCCTGAGCGGTCCGGATGTTCCTGATGCCCCATGCGTCCCGTCCGCTCCTCCCGCGGCAGTTCAGCCCGCGACATCGAAGCCCTCCCCGGTCAGTGCCACGAAGGCGTCCTCCAGTGAGGCGCGCTCGGTGCCGAAGGCCCTCACCCGCACCCCGGCTCGCACCAGAGCGGCGTTGACCTCGGCCGGGTCGGGCGGGTCGGAGGGCGGGAGCTCGCCGGTGACGCGGTCGCCGGTGACGGTCGGATCGGTTACGCCGTACTCCTTGAGGACTCGTGCGGCGTCCGCGGTGTCCGGGGTGGTGACCGCCAGGCGGCCCCGGGCTCCGGCCGCCAGCTCGGTCACCGGCCCCTGCGTCAGCAGCCGCCCCCCGCGCCATGACCGCCGCATGCGTACAGACCTGTTCGATCTCGTCCAGCAGATGTGAGGAGAGGAAGACCGTGGTGCCGTCACCGGCGAGTTCCCGCACCAGGGAGCGGATCTCGCGCATCCCCTGGGGGTCCAGCCCGTTGGTCGGCTCGTCCAGCACCAGCAGTTCGCGCGGCCGCAGCAGCGCCGCCGCCAGACCGAGGCGCTGCTTCATGCCCAGCGAGTACGCCCGTGCCTTCTTGCGGGCGGCGGCCGTGAGCCCCACCCGCTCCAGCGCCTCCGCCACCCGGGCCGCACGGGTGCGGGGATCGGCGCTCGGGTCGGCCGCGTCCAGCCGCAGCAGGTTGTCGCGGCCGGATAGGAAGCCGTACGGCGCCGGGCCTTCGATCAGCGCGCCCACCCGCGGCAGCACCCGCCGGGCCGCGTCCGGCATCGGCTCGCCCAGCAGCCGCGCGCTGCCGCCGCTGGGCTCGATCAGTCCGAGCAGCATCCGGATCGTGGTCGTCTTGCCCGAGCCGTTCGGGCCCAGGAAGCCGAAGACGCTGCCGCGCGGCACCTCCAGGTCGAGGCCGTCCACGGCGAGCTGTCCACCGCGGTACCGCTTGGTGAGCCCGCGGGCCTCGACGACCGTGTCCGAAGCGGGCGATGGCTGCATGGCGCTTCCCGGGGTCGGGGGGACGGTGCGGTGCGGCGGTGCCGCACCGGTCCAGCCGCACCGTCTCGCGGACGGGCGGCGGGACCGGGCGGCGGGCGCGCTAACCTGCGGAGCCGGCCGCCTCGACCAGGCCCTCGCGGGTGACGGCTCCGACGTAGACGGTGCCGTCTTCGGTGATCAGGGCGTTGACGAGGCGGGTGCTGAAGAACCGGCCGGTGCCGAAGTCGCCCTTGACCTCCTCCGTGAAGCCGTCGAGCAGCTTGCGCGCCTCGGGCGCCGCCTCCCGCGCGGCGTCCGTGCCGGGCACCGGGCCGCCGCCGGGCAGTTCGACCCGGGCGACCGAGCCCCAGCCCTCACCGACGACCTCCAGACCGGACGGCAGCCCCTCGGCACCGCCCCGCTCCTTGCCGTCGCCGCCCCGGCCGTCCTCGTGCGGCGCCTTGCCGGAGCCGTTCCGCGGGCCGTCGAGCTTCTCCTCGGTGACCTCCGCCCCCTTCGGCGGCTTGAAGTCGAAGGTGCCGGCGTCCGGCCGGGCGAAGTCCACCTCGGTGAAGCCCACGTCGACGGCGGCCTTCCCGCCGCCCTTGGGGGTGAGGGTGAACTTCAGCGGCACACCGCTGTCCGCGTCCACCGCGATCCGCACCGACCCGACCGTGCTCTCCGGCTGCTTCGGCTCGATCAGCAGCTGGTGGGCGTCCTGGCCCGCGACCTTCGCCGTACCGTCGACGGTGACCGAGGTGGTGGCGTCGACGGCCTTGAGAACCTCCTGAGCGGCCTTCTGCGGGGTCACCTTCTCCAGCCCTCCCGGGGTCTCCCCCGGGCCGGCGCCCCGCCCGTCCTCCCGCGGAAGGACGGTGTGGTGGACGGTGTTCGTGGCGCTGTCGTACGCCCACACGTCGCCGCCGTTGCGGATGAGACTGTACTCCGCGGCCTTCTCCACGATCGAGATGCGCTGTCTGTCCGGCCCGTCCACCGCGACGCGCAGGGTGTGGGAGCCGGAGGCCAGCTCGGCGAGCCTGCCGCGCGGATCGGCATCCCCGGCGCCGTCCCCGGCGCCCTCCTCACGGCCGCCGCCGGGGCCGCCCGGGCCCATGCCCGGCAGGGCCGGCAGACCGAGATCGGTGGTGATCCTCACCGTCCCGGACAGCTGCTGGGTGTCCGAGGCCGCGATCTTCGCGACCAGTTCCTCGGCGGTGATCTCCGGCAGATCCGGGCTGCCGCCGGAACTGGCCAGTGCCGGTACGAGGCCGACGGCCACCACCGTCGCTCCGGCCACGGTGGCCGGCACCGCGTAACGCAACGCCTTCTTCATCGGTCGGGTCCGTGCCATGTGTGCCCTTACCTCCGTGATCGGCGGCGGTTCGTCCGTGCGTCGCACTCGTCAACCCCTGACCGCCATTCTCACCCATTCCGGTGCGGGGTGACGGTGTCAATCCCACCAAATTGCTCCGGACAGGGCGTCAGACGACAGGGGCAAACCGATCTACTCCCGGGGTATGACACCACCGGCGCCACCTCGTCCCACCAGCGCCGCGCACGGCCCGCCGTGCCATCCCCCAGGCGTACGGTCCCGTTCGGGCCGAGAGGGGCAGAACCCCCGGGGCGGTCAGCCCGCGCGGTGGACCACCGAGTCGCACAGATAGGAGAGGGCCTCCTTGGCCGCGCAGTCCGGCAGCGGCGCCAGAACGTTGCGGGCCTCGTCCGCGCAGCGGATCGTGTCGCGCCGCGCCTCCTCCAGCGCCGGATGGGCACGGAGTCCCGCCAGCGCCTCCGCATGCCGGGCGTCGTCGCTCAGATCGCCGTCCAGCAGCGCGCACAGGGCCAGGTCCTCCGGCGAACCGCTGTCGGCCGCGCGGGCCCGCAGACGCAGGACCGGCAGCGTCTCGATGCCCTCCCTCAGGTCCGTGCCGGGTGTCTTGCCGGACTCGTGGGAGTCGCTGGCGATGTCGAGCACGTCGTCGGCCAGCTGGAAGGCGGTGCCGATCCGCTCCCCGTACTGGGTGAGGACGTCCACGACGTTCTCGTCCGCGCCCGACATCATCGCGCCGAAGCGTCCGGCCACCGCGATCAGCGAGCCGGTCTTGCCCGCGATCACGTCGAGATAGTGGGCGATCGGGTCGTCGCCCTCCCGCGGTCCCGCCGTCTCCAGGATCTGCCCGGTCACCAGCCGTTCGAACGCCTCGGCCTGGACCCGGACCGCCTCCGGTCCCAGATCGGCCAGGATGTGCGAGGCCCGGGCGAAGAGGAAGTCACCGGTGAGGACCGCCACGGAGTTGTCCCAGCGGGCGTTGGCGCTGGGCACTCCGCGCCGCACGTCCGCCTCGTCCATCACGTCGTCGTGGTAGAGCGTCGCCAGATGCGTCAGCTCCACGACCACCGCCGAGGGCACCACCCCGGGGGCGTGCGGGTCGCCGAACTGCGCCGCCAGCATCACCAGCAGCGGGCGGAATCGCTTCCCGCCGGCCCGCACCAGATGCTGCGCGGCTTCCGTTATGAAGGGCACGCCGCTCTTGGTGGCCTCGATGAGGCCCTCCTCGACAGCCGCCAACCCCGCCTGGACATCGGTTTCCAGCGCATGGTCCCGCACGCTCAGCCCGAAGGGCCCGACGACGGTCACGAGGGGTACTCCTGTCTGCGTACGATCAGCCAACGATCACGCGGCTCGTCACGGCCTTCACGGTGTGTCGCCGTACCGCCGGGCCGCTGTCGCCATCATCATCCCTGGCAGCGTAGCCGGTCCCGAGACGATCACAGCCGCCGCGTTGCCTCTGTGACGGAGGCCGCATCCCGGCCCCGACCGCACCCCGCAGCGGGTCGCTTCTGCCGCGGATCACCACCGCGTAGCCTGTTCGCGGCCCTGACCGGCGACGACCTCGAAGGCGAGGCACCTCACCCATGTCCGACGCGACCCCGCTCGAACTGCCCGAAGGCGATCTCTTCGGCCCGGACAACCTGCCCTACGGCGTCTTCACCACCGAGGACGACCCCGACCTGCGCCGGATCGGCGTGCGCTACGGCCCGTACGTCCTGGACGCGGGCTCGGCCGCCGACGCGTTCGGCTCGCCCCACACCGGCCTGCTCCAGAAGCCGAGCCTCAACCCCCTGATGGCGGCGGGGCGTCCGGTCTGGCAGGCGGTGCGCGCCGAGCTGCGTTCCTGGCTGACCGCGCCCGAGCACGCCGGCACCGTCACGCAGTACCTGATCCGGCTCGAGGACGTCACCCTCCACCTCCCCTTCGAGGTGGCCGACTACGTCGACTTCTACGCCAGCGAGCACCACGCCACCAACGTCGGGCGGATCTTCCGGCCCGGCGGCGAGCCGCTCACCCCCAACTGGAAGCACCTGCCGATCGGCTACCACGGCCGCTCCGGCACCGTCGTGGTCTCCGGCACCCCCGTCGTCCGCCCGCGGGGACAGCGCAAGGCTCCCGACGAGGCCTCCCCCTCCTTCGGCCCGTCCCGCCGGCTGGACATCGAGGCGGAGGTCGGCTTCGTCGTCGGCACCCCCTCCCGGCTGGGCGAAACGGTGCCGCAGGCGGACTTCCGGGAGCACGTCTTCGGCGTCTGCCTGGTCAACGACTGGTCGGCGCGCGACATCCAGGCCTGGGAGTACGTGCCGCTGGGTCCGTTCCTGGGCAAGTCCTTCGCGACCTCCGTCTCGGCCTGGGTCACCCCGCTGGACGCCCTCGACGCGGCCCGCACCGAGCCGCCGCGGCGCACCCACCCGCTGCTGGACTACCTGGAGGACTCCGCGGGCGGGGAGCCCGGCGGGCTGGATCTGCGGATCTCGGTCTCCCTCAACGGCCACACCATCGCCGAGCCGCCGTTCTCCGCGATGTACTGGACGGCCGCCCAGCAGCTCGCCCACATGACCGTGAACGGCGCCTCGCTGCGCACCGGGGACCTCTTCGCCTCCGGCACCGTCAGCGGCCCGGAGGTGCACCAGCGCGGCTGCCTGCTGGAGCTGACCTGGTCCGGCCGCGACCCGGTCGAACTCCCTGACGGCAAGCGGACGTTCCTGGAGGACGGCGACGAGGTCGTCATCACCGCCTGGGCGCCCGGACCGGACGGTTCCCGCATCGGTCTGGGCGAGGTGTCCGGCCGCGTCCACCCGGCCGCCGGCCGGGGCGTCTGACCTCGCCCCGCCGACGGGGGCCGGTCGCCGCGGGCCGGTCGCCGCGGGCCGGTCCCCCGTCGGCACGCCGGTCGCACGCCGGTCCGGGATCCGTTCCGGACCGGCCCGCCGGCCGGTGCCACCTGCTAGCTTGGCGTGTCCTTGCAACAAGCAGTGACACGCGGCAATACGCATGGAGGGGGACCACGTGCGCACATCGGCACGGTACGCGGGAGCGGCCGCCGCCTTGGCCACAGCCCTGCTGGTGAGCGGCTGCGGAAGCGGCGGCGGCTCCGGGGAGCCCGAGTCGAAGCCGAGCTCCGAGCAGACCGCCGAGCCCACCGGCGACCCCGGCGGGGAGGCGGCGACCGGCGGGGTGAACGGCACCTGGAGCGCCGAGGGCGGCGGCAAGGCGATGGTGCTGAGCGTCAGCGGCGATCAGGCGGCGCTGCTGGGCGAGACCACCTGCACGGGCACGGCGGACACCGACGCCGATCCGGTCACCTTCGCCCTCAAGTGCACCGACGGCAGCACCGACCGCACCAAGGGCACGGTCGAGAGCGTGAAGGGCGAGAGCCTCACCGTCGCCTGGGAGTCGGGCACCACCGACACCTTCACCAAGGTGGAGGTCCCCGAGGTCTCCACCGAGATCCCCGAGATCGGCGACCTGCCCAGCGGTCTGCCCAGCGACCTGGACCTCCCTACGGGGTGAGCGCGCCCGAGAAGCGCGCCCGAGAAGCGCGACTGCTCGGTACGCCTCCGCCGGCTCGCTCCGGACCGCGAGACGCCCCCGGCACACACGTACGGCGGCGGCCGCCCGGCATCCGTGCCGGGCGGCCGCCGCCGTACGGGCGTCCTCAGCGGGCGAACACCCCCGCCTGGGAGGCGAGGTCCAGGAAGTACTGCGGGGCCACGCCCAGCACCAGTGTGACCGCCACACCGACGGCGATCGCCGTGGTGGTCAGCGGGCTCGGCACCGCGACCGACGGCCCCTCCACCTTCGGCTCGCTGAAGAACATCAGGACGATGACGCGGATGTAGAAGAACGCCGCGATGGCCGAGGCGATCACGCCCACGACCACCAGCGCCCCCGCACCGCCCTCCGCCGCCGCCTTGAACACCGCGAACTTGCCCGCGAACCCGGAGGTCAGCGGGATGCCCGCGAAGGCCAGCAGGAAGACCGCGAAGACCGCGGCCACCAGCGGGGAGCGGCGCCCCAGACCGGCCCACTTGGACAGGTGCGTGGCCTCGCCGCCCGCGTCCCGCACCAGCGTCACCACGGCGAAGGCGCCGAGCGTGACGAAGGAGTAGGCCGCCAGGTAGAACAGCACCGACGAGATGCCGGAGGGCGTCGCCGCGATCACACCGGCGAGGATGAAGCCGGCGTGCGCGATCGAGGAGTACGCCAGCAGCCGCTTGACGTCGGTCTGTGTGATGGCGATGACCGCGCCGGCCAGCATCGACACGATCGCCACGCCCCACATCACCGGCCGCCAGTCCCAGGTGAGCCCCGGCAGGACGACGTACAGCAGCCGCAGCAGGGCGCCGAAGGCGGCGACCTTGGTGGCGGCGGCCATGAAGCCGGTCACGGGAGTCGGGGCGCCCTGGTAGACGTCCGGCGTCCACATGTGGAACGGTACGGCGCCGACCTTGAACAGCAGGCCCATCACCAGCAGCGCGCCGCCGATGAGCAGCAGTACGTCGTTGCCCGTCGTCCCGGCGAGCGCCTCGGTCGTGCCGCGGTTGGTGTCCGCGACCACCGAGGCGATGTCCGCGTACTTCACGCTGCCCGCGTAGCCGTACAGCAGGGCGATGCCGAAGAGCAGGAAGGCGGAGGAGAAGGCGCCCAGCAGGAAGTACTTGAGCGCGGCCTCCTGCGACATCAGCCGCTTGCGGCGGGCCAGCGCGCACAGCACGTACAGCGGGAGCGAGAAGACCTCCAGCGCGATGAAGAGCGTCAGCAGGTCGTTGGCGGCCGGGAAGACCAGCATGCCGCCGACCGCGAAGAGCAGCAGCGGGTAGACCTCGGTGGTGGTGAAGCCGGCCCGCACCGCCGCCTTCTCGCCCTCGCCGCCGGGCACCGCCGCGCCCTCGGCGGCGAAGGAGTCCACGTGCCTGCCGTGCGCCCGCGGATCGAGCCTGCGCTCGGCGAAGGTGAGCAGCGCGACCAGCGAGACCAGCAGGATCACGCCCTGCAGGAAGAGCGCCGGTCCGTCGACGGCGAGGGCGCCCATGGCGACCAGCCCCGCCTCGGTGGTGGCCCTTCCGGCGGCGGCCAGCCCGACGACGGACGCGAAGGCCGACGCCAGGGCCAGGCCCGCCAGCAGCGCCTGGGCGGTGTACCGCGCCCGGCGCGGCACGAACGCCTCGATCAGGACGCCGACGACGGCGGCGCCGATGACGATCAGCACCGGGGCGAGCTGCCCGTACTCGATGTCGGGCGCGGGGATCATCTCCTGCGCCCGCAGGGTGAGTTCCGTGGTGGTGCTCACTTGGCGGCCTCCACCTCAGGATCGGGGTCGGTCTTCTGCACGTCCGAGAGGGTGTGCTCGACCGCCGGATTGACGATGTCCGTCAGCGGCTTGGGGAAGACGCCGAGGAGGACCAGCAGGGCGATCAGCGGTGCCACCACCGCCAGTTCGCGCTTCCTCAGGTCGGGCATGCGCTCGACCCCGGGCCCGACCGGCCCGGTCATGGTGCGCTGGTAGAGCACCAGCACGTACAGCGCGGCCAGGACGATGCCGAACGTGGCGACGATCCCGGCGGCCGGGTAGCGGGTGAACGTGCCCACCAGCACCAGGAACTCGCTGACGAACGGCGCGAGCCCCGGCAGCGACAGGGTGGCGAGCCCGCCGATCAGGAAGGTGCCGGCCAGCACCGGGGCGACCTTCTGCACCCCGCCGTAGTCGGCGATGAGCCGGGAGCCGCGGCGCGAGATCAGGAAGCCGGCGACCAGCATCAGGGCGGCGGTGGAGATCCCGTGGTTGACCATGTAGAGCGTCGCGCCGCCCTGGCCCTGGCTGGTCATCGCGAAGATGCCCAGGATGATGAAGCCGAAGTGGGAGATCGACGCGTAGGCGATCAGCCGCTTGATGTCGCGCTGCCCGATGGCGAGCAGGGCGCCGTAGATGATGCTGACCAGCGCCAGCGCCAGCACCACCGGGGTGGCCCAGGCGCTGGCCTCGGGGAAGAGCCCGAGGCAGAAGCGGAGCATCGCGAAGGTGCCGACCTTGTCGACGACCGCCGTGATGAGCACGGCGACCGGTGCGGTGGACTCGCCCATGGCGTTGGGCAGCCAGGTGTGCAGCGGCCACAGCGGCGCCTTGACCGCGAAGGCGAGGAAGAAACAGAGGAACAGCAGCCGCTCGGTGTTCTGTGCCATCGTCAGCTCGCCGGAGGCGCGGGCTTCGACGATCGCCTGGAGGGAGAAGGTGCCCTCGCCCAGCTGGTCGGCGGTGACGGCGTACAGGCCGATCACCGCGGCCAGCATGACCAGGCCGCCGGCGAGGTTGTAGAGCAGGAACTTCACGGCCGCGTAGGAGCGCTGCTTGGCCGCCTCGCCCTCGTCGCGGGAGCCCGCCCGGTCCCCGAAGCCCCCGATGAGGAAGTACATCGGGATGAGCATGGCCTCGAAGAAGACGTAGAAGAGGAAGACGTCCGTGGCCGCGAAGGAGATGATCACCATCGCCTCGACGGCCAGGATCAGCGCGAAGAAGCCCTGGGTGGGCCGCCACCGGCGGTCGGGCGCCGTCCCTTCCAGGGGGTCGGCGTCGTGCCAGCCCGCCAGGACGACGAACGGGATCAGCAGGGCGGTCAGCGCGATCAGGGCTACCCCGATGCCGTCCACGCCCAGTTCGTAGCGGACGCCGAAGTCGGCGATCCAGGTGTGCGACTCGGTCAGTTGGTAGCGGTCGCCGCCGGGGTCGAAGCGGAAGGCGACGACCGCGGCGAGGACCAGGGTGGCCAGGGAGACGGCCAGCGCCAGCCACTTGGCGGCGGTGCGCCGGGCCGCGGGTACGGCGGCGGTGGCGACCGCGCCGATCGCGGGCAGCGCGGCCACCGCCGTCAGCAGGGGAAATGACATGGGATCAGACCGCCCTCATCAGCAGGGTCGCGGCGACCAGGACCGCCGCACCGCCGAGCATCGAGACCGCGTAACTGCGGGCGTAACCGTTCTGGATCCGCCGCGACCGGCCGGACAGGCCGCCGACCGCCGCGGCGGTGCCGTTGACGGCGCCGTCGACGACCTTGTGGTCGAGGTAGACCAGGCCGCGGGTGAGGTACTCGCCGGGCTTGACCAGTACCACGTGGTTGAAGTCGTCCTGGAGCAGGTCGCGGCGCGCGGCCCGGGTGAGCAGCGAGCCGCGCGGGGCGAGCGCGGGCACGGGCTTGCGCCCGTACTGCAGCCAGGCGGCGCCGACTCCGATGAGCAGGGCGACGACCGTGGCCGCGGTGACGGTGAGCGCGCTGACCGGCGGGTGGCCGTGCTCGAAGGGGACGACCGGCTCCAGCCAGTGGACGAACGCCTCGCCCCAGCTGAACAGGCCGCCGGCGAAGACCGACCCGAAGGCCAGGACGATCATCGGGACCGTCATCGACTTCGGGGACTCGTGCGGGTGCGGCACCTCGTACTCGCCCCTGGTCTCGGCCGCCGGCTCCACGCTCGGCTCCTTCGGCGACGGGGTGGGGGCGCTCCGCCAGCGCTCCTCGCCGAAGAACGTCATCAGCATCACGCGCGTCATGTAGAACGCGGTGATGGCCGCGCCCAGCAGGGCCGCGCCGCCCAGGATCCAGCCCTCGGTGCCGCCCTTGGCGAAGGCCGCCTCGATGATCTTGTCCTTGGAGAAGAAGCCGGACAGGCCGGGGAAGCCGATGATCGCCAGGTAACCCAGTCCGAAGGTGGCGAAGGTGATCGGCATGTACTTGCGCAGGCCGCCGTAGCGGCGCATGTCCACCTCGTCGTTCATGCCGTGCATCACCGAGCCGGCGCCGAGGAAGAGCCCGGCCTTGAAGAAGCCGTGGGTGACCAGGTGCATGATCGCGAAGGCGTAGCCGATCGGGCCGAGGCCCGCGGCCAGCACCATGTAGCCGATCTGCGACATCGTCGAGCCCGCCAGGGCCTTCTTGATGTCGTCCTTGGCGCAACCGACGATCGCACCGAACAGCAGCGTGACCGCGCCGACGGTGACCACCGCGGTCTGCGCGGCGGGGGCGGCGTCGAAGATCGCGCCGGAGCGGACGATCAGGTAGACGCCGGCGGTGACCATCGTCGCGGCGTGGATGAGGGCGGAGACCGGGGTCGGGCCCTCCATCGCGTCGCCCAGCCAGGACTGGAGCGGCACCTGGGCGGACTTGCCGCAGGCCGCCAGCAGCAGCATCAGGCCGATGGCCGTCGCCGTGCCCTCGCTCGTCTCGCCCACCGACTCCAGCACCGGGGAGAAGGCGAAGGTGCCGAAGGTGGTGAACATGATCATGATGGCGATGGACAGGCCGATGTCGCCGACGCGGTTGACGATGAACGCCTTCTTCGCCGCCGTCGCCGCGCTGGGCTTGTGCTGCCAGAAGCCGATCAGCAGGTAGGAGGCGAGGCCCACGCCCTCCCAGCCGGCGTACAGCAGCAGGTAGTTGTCGGCCAGGACGAGCAGGAGCATCGCCGCGAGGAACAGGTTGAGGTAGCCGAAGAAGCGGCGCCGCCGCTCGTCGTGCTCCATGTAGCCGATCGAGTAGACGTGGATGAGCGTGCCCACGCCGGTGATCAGCAGGACGAAGGTCATCGACAGCTGGTCGAGCCGGAAGGCGAGGTCGGCCTGGAAGCCGCCGACCGGGATCCAGCTGAAGACGTGCTGGCCCATGGTGCGGTCCCCGGCCTCGCGGCCGAGCATGTCGGCGAAGAGCACCGCGCCGAGGAGGAAGGACGCGGCGGCCAGCGCCGTGCCGATCCAGTGGCCGGTGCGGTCCAGCCTCCGGCCGCCGCACAGCAGCACCGCCGCGCCCAGCAGTGGCGCCGCGACGAGCAGTCCGATCAAAGTCTCCACTGTTCGCTACCCCTTACAGCTTCATCAGACTGGCGTCGTCGACCGAGGCCGAGTGGCGGGAGCGGAAGATCGTCACGATGATCGCCAGTCCGACCACGACCTCGGCGGCGGCGACGACCATCGTGAAGAACGCGATGATCTGGCCGTCGAGGTTGCCGTGCAGCCGGGAGAAGGCGACGAGCGCGAGGTTGGCCGCGTTCAGCATCAGCTCGACGCTCATGAACACGACGATCGCGTTGCGCCGCAGCAGTACCCCGCTGGCCCCGATGGTGAACAGCAGCGCGGCCAGGTAGAGGTAGTTGACCGGGTTCACTTGGCGGCCTCCCTGTCACGGTCTGCGTCGCGGTCGCGGTCCGCGTCATGGTCCCCGTCGCGGTCCGCGTCCCTGTCCCGGCCGACGGCCGGGGAGTCGTCCGAGACGTCCTTGCGTACGTCCGCCGCGTCGCGCACGTCCGGGCCGCCGCCCTCGGCCGGGCCGCCGCGGGAGGTGTCCTCGCCCCGGCCCAGGTACTCCCCGGTGCGGCGCTCCAGCGCCGCCAGGTCGGACAGGGCCTTGCGGGAGACGTCCCGGACCTGGCCGCGGGAGCGCAGCGTCTGGCTGACGGTGAGTTCGGAGGGGGTGCCGTCCGGCAGCAGGCCGGGGATGTCCACGGCGTTGTGCCGGGCGTACACGCCGGGTGCGGGCAGCGGCGGGAGGTGCTTGCCCTCGCGGACGCGCTTCTCGGCGAGTTCGCGCTGGGTGTCGCGGCGCTCGGTGCGCTCGCGGTGGGTGAGCACCATGGCGGCGACGGCCGCGGTGACCAGGAGCGCGCCGGTGATCTCGAAGGCGAACACGTAGTCGGTGAAGATCGACCGGGCCAGGCCCTGGACGTTGCCGCCCGCGTTGGCCTCCGCCAGACCGGTGAAGGTGCCGACGGAGGCGTTGCCGATGCCGCCGATCAGCAGGATGCCGAAGCCGAGCCCGCACAGGGCCGCCATCCAGCGCTGCCCCTTGATGGTCTCCTTCAGCGAGTCGGCGGCGGTGACGCCGACGAGCATCAGCACGAACAGGAAGAGCATCATGACCGCGCCGGTGTAGACGACGATCTGCACGATGCCCAGGAAGTAGGCGCCGTTGGCCAGGTAGAACACGGCCAGGACGATCATCGTCCCGGCCAGGCAGAGCGCCGAGTGCACCGACCGCTTCATCAGCACGGTCCCGAGCGCGCCCAGCACCGCGACGGTGCCCAGGATCCAGAACTGCACCGCCTCGCCGGTGGAGGTGGTGGAGGCGGCGGCCAGCAGGGTGCCGTTCACTTCTCGCTCACCGCCTCGGAGGCCGGCTCGTCGGGGCCGAAGGTGTCGGCCGCGGCCTGCGGAGCCTCGTTCTTCGGGTTCTCGGAGTGGGCCTCCTGCCGGACCGTCCCCGGAGCGGCCTCGGTGACCAGCCCCCGGTAGTAGTCCTTCTCGGTCATGCCCGGGAAGATCGCGTGCGGGGTGTCGACCATGCCCTCCTCCAGCCCGGCGAGCAGCTCCTCCTTGGTGTAGATGAGCGACTCCCGGCTCCGGTCGGCCAGCTCGTACTCGTTGGTCATGGTCAGCGCCCGGGTGGGGCACGCCTCCACGCACAGGCCGCACAGGATGCAGCGCAGGTAGTTGATCTGGTAGACGCGCCCGTAGCGCTCACCGGGCGAGTAGCGCTCCTCGTCGGTGTTGTCCGCGCCCTCCACGTAGATCGCGTCGGCCGGGCAGGCCCAGGCGCACAGCTCGCAGCCGACGCACTTCTCCAGCCCGTCCGGGTGCCGGTTGAGCTGGTGCCGGCCGTGGAAGCGCGGCGCGGTGGGCTTCTTCTGCTCGGGGTACTGCTCGGTGAGCCGCTTCTTGAACATGGCCTTGAAGGTCACGCCGAAGCCGGCCACCGGGTTCTCGAACTCAGGCATCGTCGGCCTCCCTGGCCTTGCCGGTCTCGCTGGACTCGCCGTCCGCGCCGGCCCCCACGCCCGCGGTCTCCCGCTCACGGCGCGGCCGCCGGCGCGGTACGGGCGGCAGGGTCTGTCCCGGCAGCGGCGGTACGGGGTAGCCGCCCGCCATCGGGTCGAAGGTCTCGTCTCCGGCCGCCTTCCCGGCCTCCTCCTTCTCCCCGGCGCGCTCGCCGCGTTCGCGGACGGCGTCGTAGACGAAGGACAGCAGGAGCAGCACCAGCGCCGCGCCGACGACCCAGAGCACGATGTCGCCGAAGGCGTAGCCCTCGTTGCGCAGCGCCCGCACGGTGGCCACCAGCATCAGCCAGGCCAGCGAGACGGGGATGAGGACCTTCCAGCCCAGCCTCATGAACTGGTCGTAGCGCACGCGCGGGAGCGTGCCGCGCAGCCAGACGAAGAGGAACAGCAGCAGGTTCACCTTGACGACGAACCACAGCAGCGGCCACCAGCCGTGGTTGGCGCCCTCCCAGTAGGTGCTGATCGGCGCCGGGGCGCGCCAGCCGCCCAGGAAGAGGGTGACCGCCAGGGCCGAGACGGTGACCATGTGGACGTACTCGGCGAGCATGAAGAACGCGAACTTGATCGACGAGTACTCGGTGTTGAAGCCGCCGACCAGGTCGCCCTCGGACTCGGGCATGTCGAAGGGCGCGCGGTGCGCCTCACCGACCATCGCCACCATGTAGATGAGGAACGACACCGGCAGCAGCAGCGCGAACCAGGTGTCGGCCTGCGCTCCGACGATCGTCGAGGTGGACATCGACCCGGAGTAGAGGAAGACCGCCGCGAAGCTCAGACCCATGGCGACCTCGTAGGAGATCACCTGGGCCGTGGCGCGCACACCGCCCAGCAGCGGGTAGGTGGATCCCGAGGACCAGCCGGCCAGCACCGTGCCGTAGGCGGCGATGGAGGCGGTGGCCAGGATGTACAGGATCGCCACCGGCAGGTCGGTGAGCTGCATCGCGGTGCGGGTGCCGAAGATCGACACCTCGTTGCCGGGCGGGCCGAAGGGGATCACCGCGATCGCCATGAAGGCGGGGATCGCACCGATGATGGGGGCCAGGATGTAGACGGCCTTGTCGGCCGCCTTGACGTTGACGTCCTCCTTCAGCATCAGCTTGACGCCGTCGGCCAGCGACTGGAGCATCCCCCAGGGGCCGTGCCGGTTGGGACCGATGCGCAGCTGCATCCAGGCGACGACCTTGCGCTCCATGACGATGGAGATCAGCACGGTCACCATCAGGAAGGCGAAGCAGAACACCGCCTTGAGGCCGATCAGCCACCAGGGATCGGTGCCGAACATCGACAGGTCCTCCTCGGCGAGGACCGTCGTCCCCGTGGCCAGGACGGACGGGCTCATCACGCCTCCACCCCCTTCGTCTCCTCCGGGCCCGCGGCGGCCGGGGCGGCCGCAGTGGTCGCAGCGACCGCGGTGGTCGCGGGGGCCGCCGACAGCTTCACGAGCCGGCCGGGCACGGTGCCCAGGCCGTCCAGGACGCCGGATCCCGTGGAGTTCAGCGGCAGCCAGACCACGCGGTCGGGCATCTCGGTGATCTCCAGCGGCAGGGTGACCGTCCCGGCCGGGCCGGTCACGGTCAGCGGCCGGCCGCCCGCGACCCCGACCTCGGCGGCCGTGGCGGCCGACAGCCGGGCGACGGCGGCGTGCCGGGTGCCGGCCAGCGCCTCGTCGCCGTCCTGGAGCCGGCCCCGGTCGAGCAGCAGCCGGTGGCCGGCGAGCACGGCCTCGCCCGCGGTGGGCCGCGGGACCTGCCGGGTGCCGGCCTCCGGCGCGTCCGCGCGGGGGCCGTCCCAGACGCCCAGGCGCCGCATCTCGGCGCGGACGGTGCGTACGTCCGGCAGTCCGAGGTGGACGTCGAGGGCGTCGGCGAGCATGTGCAGCACGCGGTGGTCGGACTGGACGAGCCGGCGGGTCATCTGGTCGGGCTTGATGGCGGCCTCGAACGGCCGCGAGCGGCCCTCCCAGTTGAGGAAGGAACCGGCCTTCTCCACGACCGCGGCGACGGGCAGGACCACGTCGGCCCGCTCGGTGACCTCCGAGGGCCGCTGCTCCAGGCTGACGACGAAGCCGACCTCGTCCAGCGCCCTGCGGGCCAGCTCCGGGTCGGGCAGGTCGGCGACCTCCACGCCCCCGACCAGCAGGGCCGCGAGTTCGCCGCCTGCCGCGGCCTCGATGATCCGGCCGGTGTCGCGGCCGAAGCGGACCGGCAGCTGCGCCACGCCCCAGACGGCTGCCGTCTCGGCGCGGGCGTCCGGGTCGGTGGCCGGGCGTCCGCCGGGCAGCAGCGTCGGGAGCGCTCCGGCCTCGACCGCGCCCCGCTCGCCGGCCCGGCGCGGGATCCACACCAGGCGGGCGCCGGTCGCGGTGGCCGTCCGCAGGGCGGCGGTGAAGCCGCCGGGCACGGCGGCCAGCCGCTCCCCGGCGATGATCACCGATCCCTCGGCGCGCAGCGCCTCGGCGGCCTTCTGCCCGGTCTCGTCGAGCCCGACGCCGCCGGCCAGCGCGTCCAGCCACTCGGTCTCGGTGTGCGGAGCGGCCGGCAGCAGGGTGCCGCCGGCCTTCTCCAGCCCGCGGGTGGCGTGGGTGGCCAGGGAGAAGACGCGCTGCCCGTGCTTGCGGTACGCCTTGCGCAGCCGCAGGAAGACGCCGGGGGCCTCCTCCTCGGACTCGAAGCCGACCAGCAGCACGGCCGGGGCCTTCTCCAGCGCGGAGTGGGTGACGCCGCTTTTGTCGGCGTCCAGTCCGCGTCCGGCGACGTGGGAGGCGAGGAAGTCGGCCTCCTCGGTGCTGTGGACGCGGGCGCGGAAGTCGATGTCGTTGGTGTCGAGGGCGACCCGCGCGAACTTCGCGTACGCGTAGGCGTCCTCGACCGTCAGCCGTCCGCCGGCGAGGACGCCGGTGCGGCCGCGGGCCGCCGCCAGTCCCCTGGCCGCGGCGTCCAGCGCCTCGGGCCAGCTCGCGGGCTCCAGCTCACCGGTCTCGGTGTTGCGCAGCAGCGGGTGGGTGAGCCGGTCGCGCTGCTGGGCGTAGCGGAAGGCGAAGCGGCCCTTGTCGCAGATCCACTCCTCGTTGACCTCCGGGTCGTCGGCGGCCAGCCGCCGCATGACCTTGCCGCGCCGGTGGTCGGTGCGGGTGGCGCAGCCCGTGGAGCAGTGCTCGCACACGCTCGGCGAGGAGACCAGGTCGAAGGGGCGGGAGCGGAACCGGTAGGCGGCCGAGGTGAGCGCGCCGACCGGGCAGATCTGGATGGTGTTGCCGGAGAAGTAGGACTCGAAGGGCGGCCCCTCCCCGGTGCCGACCTGCTGCAGGGCGCCGCGCTCCAGCAGTTCGATCATCGGGTCGCCCGCGATCTGGTTGGAGAAGCGGGTGCAGCGGGCGCACAGCACGCAGCGCTCGCGGTCCAGCAGCACCTGGGTGGACAGCGGCACGGGCTTGGCGAAGGTGCGCTTGCGGCCGTCGAAGCGGCTGTCGGCCTGCCCGTGGGACATGGCCTGGTTCTGCAGCGGGCACTCGCCGCCCTTGTCGCAGACCGGGCAGTCCAGCGGGTGGTTGATGAGCAGCAGCTCCATCACGCCGCGCTGGGCCTTCTCGGCCACCGGTGAGGTCAGGTGCGTCTTGACGACCATGCCGTCGGTGCAGGTGATCGTGCAGGAGGCCATGGGCTTGCGCTGGCCCTCGACCTCGACGATGCACTGGCGGCAGGCCCCGGCCGGGTCCAGCAGGGGGTGGTCGCAGAAGCGCGGGATCTCGATGCCGAGCAGTTCGGCGGCGCGGATGACCAGGGTGCCCTTGGGCACGCTGGTCTCGATGCCGTCGATCGTCAGCGTCACGAGGTCCTCGGCGGCCTCGGGCGGCTTGGCCTCTCCGCCTCCGGAGGCCTTGGCGTCGGTGGTGACGGTCACGCGTTCACCTCCAGGTGTGCGGTCCTGTCGTCGGCCCACAGGGTCGACTTGGCCGGGTCGAAGGGGCAGCCCCGCCCGGTGACGTGCTGTTCGTACTCCTCGCGGAAGTACTTCAGGGAGGAGAAGATCGGGCTGGCGGCGCCGTCGCCGAGGGCGCAGAAGGACTTGCCGTTGATGTTGTCGGCGATGTCGGCGATCTTGTCGATGTCGGACATGGTCGCCTTGCCGGCCTCGATGTCGCGCATGAGCTGGACGAGCCAGTACGTGCCCTCGCGGCAGGGGGTGCACTTGCCGCAGGACTCGTGGGCGTAGAACTCCGTCCAGCGGGTTACCGCGCGGACCACGCAGGTGGTCTCGTCGAAGCACTGGAGCGCCTTGGTGCCGAGCATCGAGCCCGCGGCGCCGACGCCCTCGTAGTCCAGGGGTACGTCGAGGTGCTCGTCGGTCAGCAGCGGGGTCGAGGAGCCGCCCGGGGTCCAGAACTTCAGCCGGTGGCCGGGGCGCATGCCGCCGCTCATCTCCAGCAGCTGGCGCAGCGTGATGCCCAGCGGGGCCTCGTACTGGCCGGGGGCGGCGACGTGGCCGCTGAGGGAGTACAGCGTGAAGCCCGGGGACTTCTCGCTGCCCATCGTGCGGAACCACTCCTTGCCCCGGTTCATGATCGCGGGAACCGAGGCGATGGACTCGACGTTGTTGACGACGGTGGGGCACGCGTACAGGCCCGCGACGGCCGGGAAGGGGGGACGCAGCCTGGGCTGGCCGCGCCGGCCCTCCAGGGAGTCCAGCAGTGCGGTCTCCTCGCCGCAGATGTACGCGCCCGCGCCCGCGTGCACGGTGATGTCCACGTCCAGGCCGGAGCCGAGGACGTCCTTGCCGAGGTAGCCGGCCTCGTAGGCCTCGCGCACCGCGGCGTGCAGGCGCCGCAGCACGGGGACGACCTCGCCGCGCAGGTAGATGAAGGCGTGGCTGGAGCGGATCGCGTGGCAGGCGATCACGATGCCCTCGATCAGCGCGTGCGGGTTGGCGAAGAGGAGGGGGATGTCCTTGCAGGTGCCCGGCTCGGACTCGTCGGCGTTGACGACCAGGTAGTGCGGCTTGCCGTCGCCCTGGGGGATGAACTGCCACTTCATGCCGGTGGGGAAGCCCGCGCCGCCGCGGCCGCGCAGCCCGGACTCCTTGACGTAGGCGATGACGTCGTCGGGTTTCATCGCCAGGGCCTTGCGCAGGCCCTCGTAGCCCTCGTGCGCCCGGTAGGTGTCCAGCGTCCAGGACGTCGGGTCGTCCCAGAAGGCCGAGAGCACCGGGGCCAGCAGCTTCTCCGCTGATTCGGCGGTCATCACTTGCCCTCCTTCGCCACCGGACCGGCTGGGTTGTCGGGGTCGGAGGCGGCCGTACTGCGCGGCGCGTCGTGGGAGCTGGGGTGGGGCTGGGGCGCCTCGCCGGTCTCGGTGACGGGCTGCCCGGCCGACGCCGGCCCTTCCCCGCCGCGCGGCGAGACCACCTTCGGCCCGGCCTTCTCGCCCTTGGCCAGCTTCAGTCCGGCCAGTGAGGCCGGGCCCGCGCTGCCGCTCGCCTCGACGGCGCCGGGCCGCTCGTCGGGGAATCCGGCGAGGATGCGGGCGGTCTCCTTGAAGGTGCACAGCGGGGCGCCGCGGGTGGGCCGCACCTCGCGCCCGGCGCGCAGGTCGTCCACGAGCTTCCTGGCGCTCTCGGGCGTCTGGTTGTCGAAGAACTCCCAGTTGACCATCACCACGGGAGCGAAGTCGCAGGCCGCGTTGCACTCGATGTGCTCCAGCGTCACCTTGCCGTCCTCGGTGGTCTCGTCGTTGCCGACGCCGAGGTGTTCCTGGAGCGCCTCGAAGATGGCGTCGCCGCCCATCACCGCGCACAGGGTGTTGGTGCACACCCCCACCTGGTAGTCGCCCGAGGGCTTGCGCCGGTACATGGTGTAGAAGGTGGCCACCGCCGTGACCTCGGCCGTGGTCAGGTCGAGCATCTCGGCACAGAACCGCAGCCCGGTGGGGGTGACGTGCCCCTCCTCGGACTGCACCAGGTGCAGCATCGGCAGCAGCGCGGAGCGGCTGCCGGGGTAGCGGGCGATGATCTCCCTCGCGTCCGCCTCCAGCCGGGCGCGGACGTCGGCCGGGTAGTCGGGTGCGGGGAGCTGGGGCATCCCGAGCGATACGTCTGTCACCGGTCGACGCCTCCCATCACGGGGTCGATGGACGCGACGGCGACGATGACGTCGGCGACCTGGCCGCCCTCGCACATCGCCGCCATGGTCTGCAGGTTGGTGAAGGACGGGTCCCGGAAGTGGACCCGGAACGGGCGTGTGCCGCCGTCGCTGACCGCGTGCACGCCCAGCTCGCCCTTGGCGGACTCCACCGCGGCGTACACCTGGCCCGGCGGCACCCTGAAGCCCTCGGTCACCAGCTTGAAGTGGTGGATGAGGGCCTCCATCGAGGTGCCCATGATGTTCCTGATGTGGTCCAGCGAGTTGCCGAGCCCGTCCGGGCCGAGCGCGAGCTGCGCGGGCCAGGCGATCTTCTTGTCGCCGACCATCACCGGGCCGGGCTCCAGCCGGTCCAGGCACTGCTCGACGATCCGCAGCGACTGGCGCATCTCCTCCAGCCGGATCAGGAAGCGGCCGTAGGAGTCGCAGGTGGTGTCGGTGGGGACGTCGAAGTCGTAGGTCTCGTAACCGCAGTACGGCTGGGCCTTGCGCAGGTCGTGCGGGAGTCCGGTGGAGCGCAGGATGGGGCCGGTGGCACCGAGCGCCATGCAGCCGGCCAGGTCCAGGTAGCCGACGTCCTTCAGGCGCGCTTTGAAGACGGGGTTGCCGGTGCAGAGCTTGTCGTACTCCGGCAGGTTCTTCCGCATCTTCTTGACGAACTCGCGGACCTGGTCGACCGCGCCGGCCGGCAGGTCCTGGGCGAGGCCGCCGGGCCGGATGTAGGCGTGGTTCATCCGCAGGCCGGTGATGAGTTCGAAGAGGTCCAGGACCAGTTCGCGGTCCCGGAAGCCGTAGATCATCACCGTGGTGGCGCCCAGCTCCATGCCGCCGGTGGCGATGGCCACCAGGTGGGAGGAGATCCGGTTGAGCTCCATCATCATCACGCGGATGACGCTGGCGCGGTCGGGCACCTGGTCCTCGATGCCCAGCAGCCTCTCCACCGCCAGGCAGTACGCCGTCTCGTTGAAGAACGGCGTGAGGTAGTCCATGCGCGTCACGAAGGTCGTGCCCTGCGTCCAGGTGCGGTACTCGAGGTTCTTCTCGATCCCGGTGTGCAGGTAGCCGATGCCGCAGCGGGCCTCGGTGACCGTCTCGCCGTCGATCTCCAGGATGAGCCGGAGCACGCCGTGCGTGGACGGGTGCTGCGGGCCCATGTTGACGATGATCTTCTCGTCGTCGCCCCTGGCCGCGGCGGTGGCGATCTCGTCCCAGTCGCCGCCGGTGACGGTGTAGACGGTGCCCTCGGTGGTCTCGCGGGCGCTGGCCTGCGAGGCGGTGGGGTCCGTCGCGTGCGGGGTTGCGTGCGAGGTGCTCATCAGCTGTACGACCTCCGCTGGTCGGGAGCCGGGATCTGGGCGCCCTTGTACTCGACGGGGATGCCGCCGAGGGGGTAGTCCTTGCGCTGCGGGAAGCCCTGCCAGTCGTCGGGCATCATGATCCGCGTGAGCGCGGGATGGCCGTCGAAGACGATGCCGAAGAAGTCGTACGCCTCGCGCTCGTGCCAGTCGTTGGCCGGGTAGACCGAGACGATCGACGGGATGTGCGGATCGCCGTCGGGCACGCTCACCTCCAGCCGGATCAACCGGTTGTGGGTGATCGAGCGCAGGTGGTAGACGGCGTGCAGTTCGCGCCCGGAGTCGCCGGGGAAGTGGACGCCGCTGACGCCTGTGCACATCTCGAAGCGGAGCGCGGGGTCGTCGCGCAGGACGCGGGCCACCACCGGCAGGTGGTCGCGGGCGATGTGGAAGGTGATCTCGCCGCGGTCCACGACCGTCTTCTCGATCACCTCCTCCGGCACCAGGCCCTGCTCCTCGAGCGCGCCCTCCAGTTCGTCGGCCACCTCGTCGAACCAGCCGCCGTACGGCCGGCCCGAGGCACCGGGCAGCCGGACGGTGCGCACCAGTCCGCCGTAGCCGGAGGTGTCGCCGCCCTCCTTGGCGCCGAACATGCCCCGGCGGACGTCGATCACCTCGCCCGTCTCGCCGCGCGGCGACGGGACGGCGCCGTTGCCGTTCGCCTCTGCCTCGCTCATCGGAGCAGCCCCTTCATCTCGATCGTCGGAAGCGCTTTGAGCGCCGCCTCCTCCGCCTCGCGGGCGGCCTGCTCCCGGTTGACCCCGAGCTTCTCGCCCTGGATCTTCTGGTGGAGCTTGAGGATCGCGTCCAGGAGCATCTCGGGGCGCGGCGGGCAGCCGGGCAGGTAGATGTCGACCGGCACGATGTGGTCGACGCCCTGCACGATCGCGTAGTTGTTGAACATGCCGCCCGAGGAGGCGCACACGCCCATGGAGATGACCCACTTGGGGTTCGGCATCTGGTCGTAGACCTGCCGCAGGACCGGCGCCATCTTCTGGCTGACCCGGCCGGCCACGATCATCAGGTCCGCCTGCCTCGGCGAGCCGCGGAAGACCTCCATCCCGAAGCGGGCGAGGTCGTAGCGGCCGGCGCCGGTGGTCATCATCTCGATGGCGCAGCAGGCCAGTCCGAAGGTCGCCGGGAAGACCGACGACTTGCGCACCCAGCCCGCGGCCTGCTCGACGGTGGTCAGCAGGAAGCCGCTCGGCAGTTTCTCTTCGATACCCATGTGTACGCCCCTAGTCCCATTCCAGGCCGCCGCGCCGCCAGACGTAGGCGTAGGCGACGAAGACGGTGAGCACGAAGAGCAGCATCTCCACGAGCCCGAACAGCCCCAGGACGTCGAAGGTGACGGCCCAGGGGTAGAGGAAGACGATCTCGATGTCGAAGACGATGAAGAGCATCGCCGTCAGGTAGTACTTGATCGGGAAGCGCCCGCCCCCCGCTGCCTGCGGGGTGGGCTCGATGCCGCACTCGTATGCCTCGAGCTTGGCCCTGTTGTAGCGCTTGGGGCCGACGATCGAGGCCATGACCACGGAGAAGACAGCGAAGGCTGCCCCGAGCGCTCCCAGTACGAGGATGGGCGCGTAGACGTTCACCGCTCCTCGCTCCTTCCAGTCGACGACGCTGCCGGCGGGCCGTTGCGGGCCGTTTTCGGACCGGTGTTCCGTTCACGAAGATCGTGTGTATGTGAGGCAGTTCACAAGCCCGATTCGACTGCATCCTATGCCCGTCCTTCTGTGATCTGCGACACGGGGTGCGGCAACAAGTTTGTGATCTCCACCACCTGACGAATGATCATGAAGCCGGATGGACGGCGATCTTCACACGTGAAGCGGCCGACTGATCACCACACGTGACAATCCGATGCGTATTCGCTGGTCGGAGGGGGTGCGCCCTATCAAACGATGCCCGCTACAAGCAAATTTGCCCTGGACATCCGAACTCGCTAGACGGCGCGGACCGGGATCTCGGCGGAACCCCGGCGGGAGTCGGGGGCGACCTCCGGACCCGCCTTCGCGATCTCCCCGGACCGCCATCGCGACAAGATCGTGAATCCGTGCTCAATCTGTGACCTCCGCCACGCCCGCCCTCCCCGGCACGGGTCCGTCTTTGCGCACGGAGGGCCGCCCGTGCTAGGCGCGCGGAGCGAAGTGGATCAATCGGACAATGTCATGGTCACGGCCTCTTAACGGGGCAATGATCGACTTCCGGGAGAGCCCTCCGGAGTGCCCCGCTCCGCTCAAAGTGGGCGCGTACACGCCGAGTGTGGCGTAACACACCTTTGTTGAACGGAACCTCCCACGGCTGATAGCCGTGGTGACATGTCCCAGACCGCCCACATACCCAGCCACCGGAAACCCCGTCGAGCCGGCAGGAACCCCCTGCTGCGCACGGGCGTTGCCGGTGGCGTCCTCAGCACTCTCGCGGTGACCGCCGCGGCCGCCCCCTCCTCCGCCGAGGAGCGGAAGACGGTCGCCGACACCGCCGAGATGCCCGTGATCGTCCCCGACGCGGCCACCGGCGCCCTGCGGGCCGCCGACGCCAACCGGACGGTCGCGACCCGGTACGAGACCGAGGCCGCGCGAACCCTGGCCGCCGAGCAGGCCATGGAGCGGGCCGGAGAACTGGCCGAGAAGAAGAAGGCCGAGGCCGAGCGCAGGGCGGCGGAGGCCGCCGAGGCCGAGCGCGAGCGCGCCGCCCGGGAGCGCGCGGCGCGCGATTCCCAGCGCACCACCCTCGCCGCCGCCCCCGCCGAGACCGCGACCTCCGCCGCGCCCGCCGCCTCCGCGCCGACCGGCGGCGGCAACGCGGCGGCCGTGGTGAGCTTCCTGCGCGCGCAGGTCGGCAAGGCCTACGTCATGGGCGCCACCGGCCCGAGCGCCTACGACTGCTCCAGCCTCACCCAGGCCGCCTTCCGCCAGATCGGGATCAGCCTGCCGAGGACCTCGCAGCCGCAGTCCACCGCGGGCACCCAGGTCTCCCTGAGCAGTGTGCGGCCGGGCGACATCCTCTACTGGGGCAGCGCCGGCAGCGCGTACCACGTCGCCGTCTACATCGGCAACGGCCGCTTCATCGGCGCCCAGAACCCCTCCACCGGCGTCGTCGAGCGCGACATGAGCTACGACATGCCGACGGGCGCGGTGCGCGTGCTCTGACGCCGCGCGGCGCACGTACGGCGCCTACGCGTACACGGCGAGGGGCCGTCCGGTTCTCCGGACGGCCCCTCGCCGACTCCTGGCCCGTCCCCACGCCCTGCGCGCGGGCGGCCCGCTACGCGCGCGGGGCGACCTTCGTCAGCCCGTTGATGATCCGGTCCATCGCGTCGCCGCCCGTCGGGTCCGTCAGGTTCGCCAGCAGCTTCAGCGTGAAGCGCATCAGCATCGGGTGGGTCAGACCGCGCTCGGCCGCCAGCTTCATGACCTTGGGGTTGCCGATCAGCTTCACGAAGGCGCGGCCCAGCGTGTAGTAACCGCCGTAGGTGTCCTTGAGGACCCTCGGGTAGCGCCGCAGCACCAGCTCCCGCTGGGCCGGGCTCTGCCGGGCGTGGGCCTGGACGATCACGTCGGCCGCGATCTGCCCGGACTCCATGGCGTACGCGATGCCCTCTCCGTTGAACGGGTTGACCATGCCGCCCGCGTCACCGACCAGCAGCAGCCCCCGCGTGTAGTGCGGCTGCCGGTTGAAGGCCATCGGCAGGGCCGCGCCGCGGATCGGGCCGGTCATGTTCTCGGGCGTGTACCCCCACTCCTCGGGCATCGAGGCGCACCACGCCTTGAGGACCTCGCGCCAGTCCAGCTCCTTGAAGGACGAGGAGGTGTTGAGCACGCCCAGACCGACGTTGGAGGTGCCGTCGCCCATCCCGAAGACCCAGCCGTAGCCGGGCAGCAGCCGGTCCTGCGCCCCCCGCCGGTCCCACAGCTCCAGCCAGGACTCCAGGTAGTCGTCGTCGTGGCGCGGCGAGGTGAAGTACGTGCGCACGGCCACGCCCATCGGACGGTCCTCGCGCCGGTGCAGGCCCATCGCCAGCGACAGCCGCGTGGAGTTGCCGTCCGCGGCGACCACCAGCGGGGCGCGGAAGGAGACCGGCGTCTTCTCCTCGCCCAGCTTCGCCTCCACACCGGTGATCCGGCCGGTGCGCCCGTCGGTGATCGGCGCACCGACGTTGCAACGCTCGTACAGCCGCGCCCCGGCCTTCTCGGCCTGCCGGGCGAGCTGCTCGTCGAAGTCGTCGCGCCTGCGGACCAGTCCGTAGTCCGGGTAGCTCGCCAGCTCCGGCCAGTCGAGCTGGAGCCGGGTACCGCCGGCGATGATCCGCAGGCCCTTGTTGCGCAGCCAGCCCGCCTCCTCGGAGACGTCGATGCCCATCGCCACGAGCTGCTTGACCGCACGCGGGGTCAGCCCGTCGCCGCAGACCTTCTCCCGGGGGAAGGCCGTCTTCTCCAGCAGCAGGACGTCGAGCCCGGAGCGGGCCAGGTGGTAGGCGGTGGTGGACCCGGCGGGGCCGGCCCCGACCACGATCACATCGGCGCTGTGCTCGGAGGCTGCCTTCGAGGGGGACTCGGTCACGACGGACTCCCGCAAGACTCGGTATTCAACGTGCCGGTCGCGCCGGGCACTGGACGGATGCAGTCTATGCAGGGGCCTCGGGCCCGCCGGAGAAGGGATGCGCGGGCGAACTCCCGCTCCCCGCCACCGATCGCCCTGTCCGCCCGCCCCCGACCGCTCCCGGTCCTACGGCGCGAACCCCCGGTGCAGGGCGACGATCCCGCCCGTCAGATCGCGCCAGGCGACCTTCTCCCACCCCGCGTCCTGGAGCCTGCGGGCCAGGCCGGGCTGGTCGGGCCAGGCGCGGATCGACTCGGCGAGGTAGACGTAGGCGTCCGGGTTGCTGGACACGGCCTCCGCCACGGGCGGCAGGGCCCGCATCAGGTACTCGGTGTAGACCTTGCGGAAGGGCTCCCAGGTGGGGTGGCTGAACTCGCAGATGACGACCCGGCCACCGGACTTGGTCACCCGCAGCATCTCGCGCAGCGCGGCGTCGGTGTCGTGGACGTTGCGCAGCCCGAAGGAGATGGTGACGGCGTCGAACGCGTCGTCGGCGAACGGCAGTCGGGTCGCGTCCCCGGCCGTGAACGGCATCCACGGCTCGCGCTTCTTGCCCTCCCGCAGCATTCCGAGGGAGAAGTCGCACGGCACGGTGTACGCCCCGGCGGTCGCGAACGGCACCGACGACGTACCCGTACCGGCCGCCAGGTCCAGCACCCGCTCCCCCGGCCGCGCGTCCACGGCACGGGCGACCTCGCGCCGCCACAGCCGGGCCTGCCCGAGGGACAGCACGTCGTTGGTGATGTCGTACCGGGCCGCCACCTTGTCGAACATCGCGGCGACTTCGTTGGGCTGCTTGTCCAGGGATGCGCGCGTCATGTGCCAATACTCCCAGCCCCACCCCCCTGCCCC
>NZ_JAKMAY010000290.1:0-7191 GCF_022015835.1 Streptomyces sp. ICN903
GGTGGAGGGGTGAGATCGGCGTGAGGCCGCCGCCCTGGGGGGCATGTGCGTCGCCATTCTGCCTCACCGATACATCACACACCTCGTGGCCGCCGCGGAGCGCCGCACCGCGGGGGAATCCTGGCGTGGTGGCCGGTCGGGGCGGGTGCGACAGGGAAAGATTGTTGTGCCGCGGACACAGTTGTCAAATGGAAACAATCGATCGGGGATGCATTGGGGGCCGGTTTCCGGGAAGGTCCCGTCAGAGGCCGGTGGGTTCCACCGTGCCCTGACGTCCCGTCGGTTGGGGCCGACAGGCTCCGCGGCCGCTGCTAACATTTGCCGGACGGCAACAAAAGGGGTGAACGGTGCTGTCCCGCCACCCCGCACATCCAGCCGGATGCCGACGTCACGGGCGTGGGCCGGCGACGAACGACTGTGAGAGGGCTTGTCAGTGAACGCCAGCGACGCAGCCGTACGAGACCGGTTGACAACCGCAATCCGCGAGCGCGGCGACGAGATCGCCGACCGGTGGGTGCAGTTGCAGCAGGAACGTGCGGCGATCGGGATAGACGAGGGCGAACTGCGCGAGGAGGCCGACGCGCTCCTCGTCCTGCTGGGCGGGGCCCTCAACAGCGACTACGGCATGGAGAACGTGGTCGACGCCCACCAGGACCTGCGCGGCGCGGTGATGGAGCTGTCCCTGCGCAGGGAGCGCAGCGGCGCGACCCCGACGGCCACGTCCCTGGCCATTCTGGCGCTCAAGGACGCCCTGCTGGAGGCCGTGGAGCGCGACAACCGCGATCCGCGGGAGCTGTTCCCGGCGGCCCTGACGATCAACCGGCTGCTGGACGAGGCCGCCGCCCTGTCCTTCAACGCCTATGTGGAGCGCCGCGAGGAGATCATCCAGCGGCAGAGCCGCCAGCTGCTGGAACTGTCCACCCCCGTGGTCCACCTGTGGAAGCGGATCCTGGCCGTGCCGCTGATCGGCACCCTGGACACCGCGCGCACCCAGGTGGTGATGGAGAACCTCCTGCAGTCCATCCAGACCCATGACGCCCGGGTGGCGATCATCGACATCACCGGTGTGCCCACGGTCGACACCGCCGTCGCCCAGCACCTGATGCAGACCGTCAACGCGGTGCGCCTGATGGGTGCCGACTGCTTCATCAGCGGCGTGCGGCCCTCCATCGCGCAGACCATCGCCCAGCTGGGCATCGACCTGTCCACCATCCTCACCCGCGCCACCCTCGCCGACGCCCTGGCCGCGGCGGTCGACATGACGGGACAGGACTCACCGGCCACCGGGGCGACGACGAACCGATGACCGGCCGCCAGTCCATGGACATCCCCATCCTCAGGCTCGGTGACGTACTGGTCACCGGGCTCATCAACGAGCTCGACGACAAGACGGCCACCGTCTTCGCCGACGAGCTGACCGAGCGCATCGCCGCCGAGCGGGCCACGGGAGTCCTCATCGACATCTCCCGGCTGGAGATCATCGACTCGTTCGTGGCGCGCACCCTGACCGAGCTGAGCACCATGGCCCGGCTGCTGGGCGCCCGGGTGATCGTGGCCGGCATGCGGCCGCCCGTGGCGATCACCCTCGTCGAGCTGGGCCTGCAACTCACCGGAGTGGAGACCGCACTCAACGCGGAGCAGGGGATGGCCGCACTGGGCTGGCACCATGCCCCGCGGCCCCCGGAAGGGGTGACCCGGCGTGAAACTCTCGGGTGAAAGGACGATGGGCGCCCCGGCGGCCCCCGTCGAGGGAGGCGGCGGCGCCGCGAGCGCCGGGGCCACCTACCCGGTCCGTACCGACGAGGACCTCATCACGGTCCGGCACGCGGTACGGGCCGCCACCGTCGAGACCGGCTTCGGGCTCGTCGACCAGACCCGCGTCGTCACCGCCGCCAGCGAACTGGCGCGCAACGCCTACATCCACGGCGGGGGCGGCACGGTGACCATCGAGTTCCCCAGGAACGCCGGACGCCGGGGCGTACGGCTGACCGTCAGGGACGAGGGGCCCGGCATCCCCGATCTGGAGGCGGCGCTGGCCGACGGCTTCACCACCGGCTCCGGCCTGGGTCACGGACTGGGAGGCGCGCGCCGCCTCATGCACGAGTTCGAGGTGCACACCGAAGCGGGCCGGGGCACCACCATCAGTGTGACCCGCTGGAACACGCAGTGAGCCGGCCGTCCCCCGCCGCGGAGGACCTGACCGAAGAGATCCGCATCGACCACGAGAGCGCGATCCACGTGGCGGCCTCGGCCGCCCGCGGCTGCGCACAGCGGTGCGGGCTGCCCGGGGCCATGCCCGACCAGGCGGCCGTCATCGCCAGCGAACTGGCCAGCAACCAGGTCAAGCACGCCGCCGACGGAACGGTGTACGTACAGCCGGCGCTCCGGGGCGACGGGGTGGAGATCACCGCCGTCGACCGCGGACCCGGCATCCGCGACCTGGACCGCTCGATGGCCGACGGCTACACCACCACCGGCTCCCTCGGAGCGGGGCTGGGTGCGGTCCGCCGGATCGCCACCGAGTTCACCATCCGCACCCAACCGGGCTCGGGCACCCTGGTCAACGCCCGGCTGTCCGCTCCCGGCGGGCAGCCGAAGGCCCGGTACGGCGTCGGATCGGTGTGCCTGCCCGCCCACGGCGAGAAGCACTGCGGCGACGCCTGCGCCGTGGCCGACGCCGGCGACGCCCTCACCGGCCTCGTCGTCGACGGGCTGGGACACGGGGCCGCGGCCGCCGAGGCGGCCCGCTCCGCCCTGCGCGCCTTCCACACCGCACCCGAACGCCCTCTGGCCGAGATCCTGACCTCGCTGCACCGCTCGCTGCGCCACACCCGCGGCGCGGCGGCGGGCGTGGTGCGGCTGCGCCCCGGCCGCGCCGAGTACTGCGGCACGGGCAACATCCGCGCCACGGTGCTCTCGGGCGGGGAGGTGGCCCACCGGATGGCCGGCCAGCCCGGCATCGTGGGCTGGAACGTCCCCACCCCCCGGCCGCGCACCGTGCCCCTGGCGCGGGGGGCGGCGGTCGTCCTGCACAGCGACGGCATCGAGTCCCGCTGGTCGCACAGCCCGCCCACCTTTCTGCTGCGGCTTCCGCCGCCCCTGCTGGCGGCGTCCCTGGCCCACGGGCACCGGCGAGTCCGCGACGACGCCACCGTGCTCACCGTCCAAGCGGCCTGAGCGGCCCAGAGGTTCCATGACCGACAACACCACTTCCCACCACCACACGCTGCCGAGCCTGCGACACGCGGTACGCGGCATCGCGCGCGCCCACCGGCTGCCGGTGGAGACCAGGGCCCGGCTGGTGATGTCCGCGGTGGAGCTGGCGCGGACCGAGATCGCGGCGGGGCGGCCGGTACGGCTGGAGGCGTACGCCGAGCCGTCCGGCGGCGAATCGGCGGGGCAGCTCGTCGTCACGCTCGACACCCTCAGTGATCTGACGGCCGACCGCGACGGCATCGCCGACCTTCCCCTCCCCGCCCAGTTCGCCTCCGGGGGTTCGGCCACCTGGCGCATGCCGCTGCCCGGCCGGCGCGGTGACGGCGGCAGCGGCGGCGAGGCCGGCACGGTCCCGCCCGCCCGCAGCGGCGGCGGACCGGAGGCCGGGGGCGACTGCCCCACGTCGGAGATCCACGCGGTGGAGCAGGAACTGCGCGCGACGCTGGCCCGTCTGGACGCCCTCACCGCCGAGCACCGGCGGCTCAAGCACGAACTCGCCGAGACCAACCGGGGCACCCTCGCCCTCTACGTCCAGCTGGAGGAGCGCGACGAACAGCTGCGCAAGGCCCACGGCCAGACCCTGCGCGAGCTGGAGGACGCGCTGCGGCCCGCGCCCATCGAGGTCGACGGCCTGGAGATGGCCGTCCACTACGCGCCGGCCGGCACCGACGCGCCCACCGGCGGTGACCTGTACGACTGGCTCCAGCTTCCCGACGGCACCGTCCACATCACCGTCGTCGACGCCCTCGGCCACGGTGTGACCAGCACGCGCGGCGCGCTCAACGTCACCCACGCGGTACGGACCCTGGCACTGGAGGGGCATCCGCTGGAGTCGATCATCGCCCGGACCGCCGAGATCCTGATGCCCTTCGACAGCGAGCTGATGTCCACCGTGCTGCTCGCCCGGATCAACCCGGCCACCGGCGACCTGTTCCTGGCCAACGGCAGCCACCCGCCGGCGCTGCTGCTGCCGGCCGGAGGCGAGCCCGAGTACCTGGAGGTACGCGGCCGGGGCATCGGCTACCCGCTGCCGGGCAGCGAGCGCCTGCTGCACACCCGGATGGGGCCCGGGGACATGCTCATCCTCTACACCGACGGTCTCACCGAGAGCCGCAAGGACCCGCGCGAGGGCGAGAAGCGGCTCATCGAGGCGTCCCGCCGCCACGCCGACAGGCCCATCACGGAGGTCCCCGGCGCCATCGCCGAGGACATGCACACGGTCATCCTGCACCCCGACGACACACTGGCACTGGCCGTGCGCGTCCCGCCCGCCTGAGCGGCGGGCGGGACGCGCACGGGCGGGGTTCCTCAGCCGCCCAGCTCGGAGACCACGGTCTGCAGCCTGGAGGCCAGCGCCTCCAGGTCCCGCTCCGAGGGCGCCCCCGGGCCGATCCGGGCGGTGAGGTCGTCGCGGGAGACGACCTCCACGGCTCCGCGGTAGCGGTCGGCACCGGCCTCGGCGGCGGGCACCACCCGCGGGTGGCCCTCCAGGAGGACCAGCCGGGGATCGGGGTCGGAGGAGCTGAGCAGCTCCCGTACGTGCTGGGCTGTGATCGTGTTCGTGCTCGGCACCTCGTGGGCCTTCCTCTCGACTGCCTCGGTCCTTCCCGTGGCCCTGGAACCCTCAGGGCCGCCCCGGCCCCGCCGCGCCGGCCTCGACCGGGCCGGCGGCGTCGACGGTCACCCGCTCCCCCCGCGGGCAGTGCAGTACGCCGGAGGGGAAACCGGGCCGCTCCGCCTCCCGGAGGAAGTCCGACAGGGGGGATTTCATGACGGTGTAGTCGTCGTAGTGCACCGGCAGCACGCGGCGCGGACGCAGCACGGAGACGAGGTCGGCACCCTGCAGGGCGTCCATGGTCACCAGCAGCCCTCCGGGGAGCGTGGTGCCGCCCAGGTGGACCACCGCCAGGTGGATGTCCGGGCACAGACGCGCGATCTCGTGGACGCCGGGGAACATCAGAGTGTCGCCGGAGATGTACAGCCGCAGCCGTACCGTCCCTCCCGGGTCGCCGAACTCCAGCAGGCTGCCCATCACCGGCGGCAGCAGGAAGTCCACCGGGCCGGGGCCGTGGCGGCCGGGCAGCGCCGTGATCCGCACCTGGCTGCCGCCGCGCACCAGGACGTGGTCGTGCCAGGTGGGCAGACCCGTGGCGCGGCTGAACCCGTGCAGTCCCTGCAGCCGCCGCGAGGCGTGCGGGGTCGTGACGATCGGCAGGGAGCGGGGCAGGTTGCGGCGGGCGATCCGGTCCCAGTGGTCGCCGTGCAGATGGGACAGCACCACCGCGTCCAGGTCCGGCGGGAGGTCCTCCACCCGCAGGGCGGGCTCCCTCAGCCGCCGGGACAGCAGCCCCTTGCCCAGGTAGGCGTACTGGCCGCGGTGGAGGAAGTTGGGATCGGTCAGCAGCTTCAGCTCGCCGTAGCGGATCAGGAGGGTGGCGTTGCCGACGAAGAGGAGCTCGGCGGCTCCCGGGGGCGGCGCGGGCTGCATGGCGGAGCCTCCTCGCGTTCTTCATCGTCTCCGGTGGACCGGTGGGGCGGCGCTGTACCGCCCCACCGGGGACGACCGGAATCAGGCGGCGGCCGTGGTGCGGCGACCGCCCAGGACCGCGCCGAGAGCGATCATGCCCACTCCCAGTACGAAGTGGAGCCAGTCGTCGGCCGAGTTCAGAGGCACGAAGTTCGCGCCGCTGTCCTTGTCGATGATCAGCCCGTAGAGCCACAGCAGCAGATAGATCGCACCGCCGCCGATCAGGAACGCCTTGGCCCCGGCGACGCTCCGGGCCATGGCCAGGCCGACGACACCGAAGGCGAGGTGCACCAGGTTGTGCAGGATCGACACCTGGAAGAGGCCGAGCAGCTGGGCCTGCGACTCGTGTCCCGCGAACTGCATGTCGCCGTAGTCCGTGGTGATGCCCGGGATGAACCCCAGGATCCCCACCAGCAGGAAGACCAAGGACACCGCCATGGCCGCGGTGCTCACCGGTGCGCGGCGCCCTGTGCTCGCCGCCCTCGGACCTGTGCTGGCCATCGTCATCATCTCCACTCGGGGTCGGTTGACGGCCGGTACGGAGTACCCCCGCTTCCCGGACGGAAACGGGGCGGGTGACGCTTCCTCAGGCGCGGCCCTCCCGGGATCCCTCGTACGCGGCCGGCCGCACCGCCGCGAAGGCCGTGCCCGGCGCCAGTTCCGGCAGGCTGTTGCGGTGGACGTCGAAGCCCGGGGTGGAGCGGGGCGCTTCCGGCAGCGGCGAGCGAACGGTGAGCACCGCGAAGGTCCGCCACCGGCCCAGCGGCTCGGCGGCCCGCAGGTCGAACACCAGCGGGCCGCCGGCGAGCGCCTGCCGCAGGGCGGGGGGACTGCCGTGGACCGGGCGCAGCCGGCGGCGCGGGAAGGCGGCCAGCACCATGCCGCGCCCGCCGACCCGGTAGGTGAGCAGACTGCTGTACGGACCGCCCAGCGCGTCGCCGCGCGGCAGTGGCAACCGGCGCAGTACCGGAGGTCGGGCACTGCTGGTCAGCAGCAGGTCGACGGGCCGGCCGGGGCCGCCCGCGTCCAGCGTCCGGACGGCGAGTCCGAGCCAGTCGGGCAGCGGCCGCGGCAGGCCGGCGCCCCGGGACAGGCGTACCAGGCACTCGTACCGGCCCAGCCCGTCCAGCCAGGGGACGCCCCAGGCGGCCCCGGTGGGACCGGGCATCACCAGCTCACCGGCGCAGGTCAGACCGTCGGGGTGGAAGGCGGGGGCGTGGCGCAGCCGGGCGAGCTGCCTGAAGCCCGCCCGGGTGCCGCGTACACGCAGGGGCACGGGTCGGGGCATCGGAGCCTCCTGGAGGTGGGCGGACCGGCCGGACTCGCCGGCGGGTTCCGGGCGAACCGTCCCGGTCCGCAGTTGCCGCGGGGCCGGTGCCGAAACCCCGGCGCGCCCCGGCACCGGACCGCCGCCTTACCGGCCGGCCGGGGGAGGGCCCATACTGGAC
>NZ_JAKMAY010000291.1:0-7155 GCF_022015835.1 Streptomyces sp. ICN903
CCCCGGCCCCGGCTCCTGCCACGGTCGCCCGGCACCGCTCCCCGGCCGGCGCGACAGCCACCAGTGGTCCCCGCCGGCGGCGCCGTGCGTGCGCTGCGGCCGGAGCACGAACCTGCGCGACGCCGGCGGCCGCCCGGCCTACAAGGTCTGCCACGGGAGGACGGTCGCGCCGGGCACCGCCTGACCACCGTCGGCTACCGCCGGCCGCGAAGTCTCCGCGCGGCGCCGGGGGCAGACGGTAGTAGAGGTGAGCCGCCGACAACCGATCACATGTTCCCGGGCATATCGCGACGGTCCCCCGTTCGGGTGGCTTCTGGTGCCATCACTCCATGCTGGGCCGTGCTGTCCGCCCATGCTCCTCGCGGGGCCGCGCCCTTGCCGCCCCAGGAAGAGGTGAAAGCACAAGATGAGCGCGACGCGACGAGGAATCATAGGAGGGGCGCTGGCCGCCCCCCTGCTCGCCTGTCTCACGCCGGCGGCCTTCGGTGCCTCCGCGGACCCGGAGCTGGGCAGGGTCTCGGACGCCTGGGTGGATCTGCGGTGGAGCAAGCACATCCAGGACGAGTTGGACCGTCTCGGGGTCACCGTGGAGCCGGTCGCTCCGGCCACCGGGAACCAGAACAGCGGTGGGGGAAGGGTTCGTTTCCCGGTACGTTCGGCGGTCGGCGACCCCTCGGTGGACGATCCCGGGCGAGCCCGGGGCACCGCGGTCCTCGAAGGGGGCCTGGTGCTGCGGACTCCCGCGGGTGAGTTCCGGCTGGCCGACCTGGTGTCCTCACTGGAGGGCGAGACGGTCTCCGGGGAGGCCACGGTCAACGGCCTGGTGGCCGCCCTGCAGTCGGTGTTCACCTTCACCGTGGGTGAGGGGCGCCTGGAGGCGGCGCCGGTGCCTCCAGGCCGGCCGATGAGGATCCAGGTCGTCGGTGTGCCGGTGCGCCTGACCGAGGCGTCGCTGGAGGTGTTCGAGACCACCTTCGGTCCGTCGGGTCTGACCACGAAGACCGTTCTCGGGCACCTCACGGCCGGGGGCGTGTACACGCCGCCCGAGCCGTGATCGGCTGACGACCGGGGCTCAAGGAGTCCCGGTCGTCTCCGCAGCCGGTTGACGCGGGATGCCCTTGATGTCGGCCGGCTGCGCCGCGTCGGCGGCGTCACCACCGAAGCGGCGCAGCCGGCCGGCGTAGGTGTCGATGGCGCTCCGCAGGTGCCGGTGACCGAAGTCGGGCCAGTGCACCGGCTCGAACACGAACTCGGCGTATGCCAGGTGCCAGGGCAGGAAGTTGCTGAGCCGCTGCTCCCCGGATGTGCGGATCAGCAGGTCGACGTCGGGCAGGTCGGGTGTGTACAGGCTCCTGGCGACGTCCTCGGGGCCGATCCGCTGCGGCTGGATCCTTCCGGCGACCGCTTCGGCGGCCAGGGTGCGGGCGGCGGAGACGATCTCCTCGCGCCCGCCGTAGTCGGCGAAGATGTTCAGTGTCAGCGCCGTGTTGCGGGACGTCATGTTCTCGACGATCGCCAGCGTGGACGCCAGCGACGGGTTCAGCCGGTCGCGCCGCCCGCACCATCGCACCCGGATGCCGCGCTCCCGCATCCACCGGGCGAACAGGGTGAGTCCCTCGGTCATCGTGGCGAACAGCTCGGTCACTTCCTCCGTGCTGCGGACCCAGTTCTCGGTGGAGAACGCGAACACACTCAGCTGGGGAACGCCCAGCCGCAGCGCGGAGTGGACCAGCCGCAGCGCGGCCCGCGCACCGGCGACGTGACCGTCGGACGCGGGCAGGCCGTGTGCCGCGGCCCACCGCCGGTTCCCGTCCATGATCACGGCGACATGGCCGGGTATGCGGTCCGGCGCGGGGAAGGCCGGGGAGCCGTTCGCCCGGTGGCCGAGCAGCGCGTTCCGGTCGACGCCCTCGGTCAGCACCCGTGCTCCCAGGTGGTCGGCCTGGTCCAGCACGTGCTCCACCCCGAGGAAGAGGCCGTGGGTGAACGGCCGACATGACGCGTGCAGCTTCCCCGTGACCGGCGTGGCCCGGGCCAGCAGGTCACGGGTACGGGCGATCTGGACTCCGATCAGTTCGTCCAGCGCGTCCCGGCGTGTGGCGTCCAGGAGATCGCCGGGGCGCAGACCGAGCCTGCTCAGATCCTCTTCCGGCAGGTAGCACCGGCCCCGGCCGAGGTCGAGCGGGAAGTCCTGGAAGATGTCCGCCATCTGGCACGCCTCGCCCAGCACACGCAGCAGATCCACCGCCTCCCGGGGGCGGGGCGCCAGCAGCGGGGCCAGCAGTCCGCTGGGCGCGCCGGTCACACTCCGCAGGTAGCGCCGCAGGTCCGCGGCCGTGTCGAACGCGGGCGGGGCCGCGCTGTCCCTCCGGTTGGCGTCCAGGAACTCCTTCAGCAGCGCGACGTCCAAATCCCGGCTGCGGACGGTGTGCACCAACGCCCGCCGCAGCGGATGCTCGCTGTGTCCCGCGCGCACCTCGGCCAGCGAATCGGCGCACCACTGCGACAGCCGTGCCTCACGGCCGGCGAGGCGTCCCTCGTCGGCGATGTCGTCGGTGGTGTGCCAGTAGGCGACGAGTGCGCGGACATGCGGCCGGACCTCGGCGGGCAGCGACTCCGTGGCCATCCAGAGCGGCCCGGACAACCGCTGCGCCACCTCCTCGCACCGAGCGTACGATTCGCACAGCTCCGGTGTGGTGATGCCGGCTTCCTCGTATACGGACACCCGTACCTCCCCTGTCTGAACGGATCCCGCCCGGCCTCTCCCTGTGGCCGGGCGGGGCCCAGCGTCCCCAACACTGCTCTCAACGAGTCATCCGGCGACAAGGCACTGCCCCCGCCCCGTCCGACGCCGCGCCGCACCGGAGGCGCCGGTCACCGGCCACCGTCCGACGGCGACGGCGGGTGCGCGGTCCCTCCGCCATCAGTGCGGTGCCGGCCCGTCCGCGCACCGGGATGCCCAGGCCGGGCCCGCCCCAACGCCGAGGTTGACGTGGAACGTTGATCGCTCTGCGCAGCTGGTCGGCACACGGCGTGGTACTTCGTCCTCTGGCGAGCGAAAGTTTTGATCGATGCAGCGCAACTTCTTCCTAAGGTCGGTTGGCGCTGCTAGCTTCTCGGCGAAAGCCCGTCAGGGTTCGTTCGCTGGGCGGTGTCCCAACGCGCAGCGACCGACGTTGAGGAGTGCTCGTGCGGCGGATGACGGCTCGGCCGGCCAATACATACCAGGCACACCTGCTGCGTCTGCTGCGGGACAGTGGGCGCAGCTCACGGGCCGAACTGGGGGAACGCATCCAGCTCTCCCGCTCCAAACTGGCTGTTGAGATCGACCGGCTGCTGGAGACGGGCCTCGTGGCCACCGATGGGTTCGCCGCTTCCCGAGGGGGCCGGCGGTCCCACAGCGTGCGGCTCGCGCCAGGTCTGCGTTTCCTCGGCGTGGACATCGGCGCAACCTCCATCGACGTGGCCGTCACCAACGGCGAGCTTGAGGTGCTGGGCCACCTCAACGACTCCACGGACGTCAAGAACGGCCCCGTCGCGGTGTTCGAGCAGGTGCTCGCGATGGCGGAGAAACTCAAGGAGTCCGGGCCGGTGGAAGGCTTCGACGGGGTCGGGGTCGGCGTTCCCGGTCCGGTGCGCTTCCCCGAGGGCGTGCCCGTGGCGCCCCCCATCATGCCGGGCTGGGACGGGTTCCCCGTGCGTGAAGCTCTGAGTCAGGAGTTCGGGTGCTCGGTCATGGTCGACAACGACGTCAACCTCATGGGCCTCGGTGAGCAGCACGCAGGCGTCGCCCGCTCCGTCGCCGACTTCCTCTGCGTCAAGATCGGAACGGGGATCGGCTGCGGCATCATCGTCGGCGGCCAGGTGTACCGGGGCGTCACCGGGTGCGCCGGAGACATCGGCCACATCCAGGTGGATCCGCAGGGGCGGCTGTGCGCGTGCGGAAACCGCGGATGCCTGGAAGCACACTTCAGCGGTGCCGCGCTGGCCAGGGACGCCGAAGAGGCCGCACGCAGCGGTCGTTCGGCGCACCTGGCCGTACGACTGGAGGCGTCCGGGCGGCTCACCTCCGCCGATCTCGCGGCCGCCGCGGCCGCGGGTGACCCGGTCGCACTGGACATGATCCGCACGGGCGGGGAACGGGTCGGGCAGGTGATCGCCGGGCTCGTCAGCTTCTTCAACCCCGGCATGGTCGTCATCGGTGGTGGCGTGACGGGACTGGGCCACACGCTTCTCGCAAGCGTGCGTTCCCAGGTCTATCGCCGCTCCCTTCCGCTGGCGACGGGGAACCTTCCCATCGTCCTGGGTGAACTGGGCGGCATGGCCGGGGTCATCGGTGCCACGCGGCTCATCAGCGACCACCTGTTCTCGCCCGCCTGACCTCCGCGACTCGACTCTCCCACCCGTCCTCAGCCCCAGCCCCGGTCCCAGTCCCCAGCGGCAGGAACCCGGGCGGGGTCGGCATGTCCTTTCCGTTGGGATTCCTCGTGGTGCCTATGTCTGTTTCCTCTCACCGGGCCGGTGACGCGGTCCGATCACCTCTGCTCACGATGTCGGACATCATCAAGGCCTTCCCCGGGGTGCGGGCCCTGGACGGTGTCACTCTCCAGGTGCAGGCGGGCGAAGTGCACTGCCTGCTGGGGCAGAACGGAGCGGGCAAGTCCACCCTGATCAAGGTGCTCGCCGGCGCTCACCGCCCCGACTCGGGCACGGTCACCTGGCGCGGCGAGGAGGTCGTGCTGAGATCGCCCGTCGCCGCGATGCGGCTCGGCATCGCCACGATCTACCAGGAGTTGGACCTGGTGGAGGGGTTGTCCGTCGCCGAGAACGTCTTCCTGGGCCATGAGCGGACGGCCGCCGGGTTCGTGATCCGCGGCCGTGACACCCGCGTCGCGGCGGCGGAACTGCTGCGGCGGCTCGGGCATGAGGAGATCGATGCGAGCCGGGCCGTGGGGGAGTTGTCGGCCGCGCAGCGGCAGATCGTCTCGATGGCCCGGGCGCTCTCCCACGACGTGCGGCTCATCGTCATGGACGAGCCCTCCGCGGCGCTCGATCCCGACGAGACGGAGAACCTTTTCCGCATCGTCCGCGAACTGACGGCCGACGGAGTGGCGGTGGTCTACATCTCGCACCGTCTTGAGGAGATCCGGCGCATCGGGGACCGGGTCACGGTCCTCAAGAACGGCCGGTCCGTCGCCGGGGGGCTTGCGGTGGAGGAGACCCCGGACCGGGAGATCATCGCTTTGATGACCGGGCGCGAGATCGAGCACGTCTTCCCCGGCCGGTCCGCACCCCGGCAGAGCGCGCCGGCCGTCCTGCGGACGCGTGGCCTGGCCCGGGAGGGGGAGTTCGCGCCGCTCGACCTCGAGCTGCGCGCGGGTGAGATCGTCGGCCTCGCCGGCCTGGTCGGTTCCGGTCGCTCGGAGATCCTGGAAACCATCTACGGGGCACGCCGCCCCAGCGCCGGGGAGGTGAGCGTCGACGGCCGGCGGCTGCGTCCCGGCAGCGTACGCTCGGCCGTGGCGGCGGGACTGGGCCTGGCTCCCGAGGAACGCAAGGCCCAGGGGCTGTTCCAGCTTGAATCCGTCACCCGCAACGTGTCGGTCTCCACCCTCTCGCGCTTCGCGCGGCTGGGCTGGTTGGACCGGCGCGGCGAGCGCGCCGCGACGAAGGCCGTCACCCGGGAGCTGTCCCTGCGTCCCGACGACCCGGATGTGCTCATACGCACGCTTTCGGGCGGCAACCAGCAGAAGGCGGTCCTCGCACGCTGGCTGCTGCGGGACTGCCGCGTCCTCCTGCTCGACGAGCCGACCCGGGGCGTCGACGTGGGAGCGCGCGCGGAACTCTACGGCGTGATCAGGCGGCTCGCCGACGCGGGTCTGGCCGTTCTCCTCGTCTCCAGCGAGCTTCCCGAGGTCCTCGGCCTCGCCGATCGCGTCCTGGTGCTGCGCGAGGGCCGGGTGGTCGACGCCGCACCGGCCCCGGACCTCGACGAAAACCGCATTCTCGACCTGTTGATGGCGGCCCATGCCGACCCCACGTCTCCTGGAACGGAGCCTTCGTGACACAGCAGCCAGTCTCCTCTCCGCGGCGGGCGGTACCCCAGCAGGCCAGTCGTGGCAAGCGTCCGGTCCGCGGTGGGCCCGCGGGCGGCAGGCCGCCGGGCCCGCTGGCTCGTCTCGGCCGGCAGGCGGACGTCCGCAACCTCTCCCTGCTCGGCGTGCTGGCGATCCTCGTCGCCGTCGGCGGGGTCACCGAGCCCGACACCTTCCTGGCGGGCTCGAACCTGCAACTGGTGCTGACGCAGGCGTCGATCATCGGAGTGGTGACCGTCGGGATGACGTTCGTCATCGCCGGCGGTGGCATCGACCTCTCGGTGGGCGCGATCGTCGCCCTGGCCTCGGTCTGGGCGACCACCGTCGCGACACAGGAGTACGGCTTCACCGGAATCCTGTTCACCGCTGTTGTCGTCGGTGTCGGATGCGGCCTGGTCAACGGCGTCCTCGTCGCGTACGGCGGCATGGTTCCCTTCATCGCCACGCTGGCGATGCTCGCCTCCGCACGCGGGCTGGCTCTTCAGATCACCGACGGCCGCACCCAGATCGTCACGGTGGACGCCGTCCTGGACCTGGGCGCCCCCGGCGCCTATGTGCTCGGCATACCTCCCCTGGTGCTCGTCTTCGGCGCGGTGACCGTGCTCGGCTGGCTGCTCCTGAACCGCACGACCTTCGGCCGCCGCACGCTCGCGGTCGGCGGGAACGCCGAGGCCGCCCGGCTGGCCGGGATCGACATCCGGCGCCAGCGTCTCTATCTGTACGTGCTCTCGGGTCTGTGCTGCGGCATCGCGGCCTTCCTGTTGATCATATTGTCAGGTTCAGGACAGAACACCAACGGCAACCTGTACGAACTCGACGCCATCGCGGCCGTGATCATCGGTGGCACCCTGCTGACCGGCGGGCGCGGCACGATCGTCGGTTCCGTGCTGGGCGTACTGATCTTCACCACGATCACCAACATCTTCGCGCTCAACAACCTGCAGAGCGACGTCCAGCAGATCGCCAAGGGCGCGATCATCGTCGCCGCCGTCCTCCTCCAACACCGCACGCTCCGCCGCACCGGCGGAGCCTGACCAGGCACCCGCCCCCGCCCCTGGTC
>NZ_JAKMAY010000292.1:0-6973 GCF_022015835.1 Streptomyces sp. ICN903
GGGGGTTGCCGGAGGAGACGACGGTCACCTGGGGGCGGGATATCTGGGTGAGGGTCTGGTTGCCCGAGGAGTTGCCGCCGGGGCGGTACTCGGTGACCGTGCCCGAGACGCTCACCAGGTCGCCGACGGCCACCTGGGGGGTGGAGCCGGTGTAGACGAAGAGACCCTCGCTGGTGGCCGGATCCCCGTCGGGGGCGGTGTCCTGCATCCAGAAGCCGCGCGAGCCGTAGGTGCGCACGCCGGTGACGACGCCGGAGACCTGGGAGACCCGCTCGCCGGCCAGCGGGGAGAGGCGGGTGGTGCCCTGGATGTCGTGGATGCGGACCGCGTCGGCCGGTTCCGCCGCCGAGGCGGGGACGGCCAGCAGCGTCGAGGTCAGGGCTGCGACGGTGAGTGCGGCGGTACGAGCCGCCTGGGATCTGCTCAAGGGGTCCCTCCGGGACGGTGCTGTGGGTGCCGGACGTGCTGGACGCGCCGGGCGGAAAGCCGAGGTGCGGTGCCGGGAAGCCGGTGACGCCGCCCGTGGTTCGCGCTGTTCGGTTTCTACGCGCGTAACGTGCCGCTCTGGTCAGGCGCTTGTCAAGCGGCTGCCGGTGTACGCGGGCGGAAGGGCCGGTGAACCCGACGGCGGGCACGGAAGCCGTCTACGCTGGGGCAGCGATCACAACGCCCGCCTCATCGAATCGAGGAGCGCCTCCCCCATGACCGGTGACGACCGTCCCACCGTGCCGCCCGTACGGCTGCCCGCCGAAGCCGAACTGGCGCGGGACGCGCTGGCCTCGCCCCTGCTGTCCCGGGCCGCCCGGCTCGCGCGCTGGGCCGGGGAGGGGGTCCGGGTCGGCGCCGGAGGCGAGCTGTCCGACGAGTCGCTGGAGCGGGCCGCCGGCCACCTCGGCCTCGAAGGGGAGGACGGGCTCGCGGACGCCGAGCGGGCCTGGGACACGGCCCTGGACACCGGCCTGCTGGAGATCCGCGAGGACGACGGGGCCGGCGGGGACGGAGGGGCCGGGGACGGCACGGCGGTCCCCGGCGAGGAGCTGTCCCTGCTCACCAAGGGCGCCCCCGCCGACGTACTGGACATCTGGCGCGACGGCCTGGAGGCGGCCCTCGCGGACGCGGCCGCCCCCGCCCTGGAGGATCTGCTCGGCGAACTGGGCGCCGAGGGCGAGGACGGCCGGATCGACCCGGACTCCCTCGACCTCGACGCCCTCGACTGGGACCCGGAGGAGGAGGCCGACTTCCTCGACGGCGCCCTGGGCAACCTCTACGCCCTGACCGCGACCGACCCCGCCGTGACGGACGGGGCGATGGTGCCGCTGCCGGTGCTCGCCGCCTCCATGGTCGCCCCGGAGGACATGGAGCACCCCACCGACTCCGTTCTGGAGGACGTCTCGACGGCGATGGTGAGGCTGGACGAGCAGTTCCGGATGCTGGAGCCGATCGGGATCGTCGACTACCGCCCCGTGGACGAGGCCCTGATCGAGGAGGCCGACGGCGGCGAACCCGACGGGCTCGGCGCACCGGACGACTCCGGCGGCCCGGACGAGGAGGACCTGACCCGCTACGGCATGGTCCGCCTGACCCCGCTCGGCCTGTACGGCGTGCGGCAGCGACTGCTGGAGGCGGGCGTCCACGCCCCGGCCGTGGGCGATCTGGAGCAGGAGAGCGCCGAGGAGTTGCTGGCCGCCCTGCCCGGCCACGGCGAGGAGGCGGCCCGCCACGAGATCGAGCTGTGGCTGGCCCGGCGCGCCCCCCTGGAGGCCGCCCGCGAACTCCTCGCCGCCGCCCGGGGTGACGACCGGGACGCGCCGCGCCGCCGCCTGGCCTGCCAGCAGGCCCTGTCGATCACCGGCGCGGAGGCCGAGCCCGCCCTGCGCGAGGTCCTCGACGACGGCCACCTGGGCGGACTGGCCCGGGTGTGGCTCTCCGAGCGCGGCTTCTCCGACGTGCCCGCGCCGTCGGAGGAGATGGTGTTCTGGCTGACCGTGGACACCCTGGCCGCCCAGCTGGCCACCGAGGAGGGCGGGGACGACTCGGAGGAACTGCGCGAGCTGGTGCGGGGCCTGGTCGACCAGCACAGCGGCTTCTTCGACAAGGCGTGGCGCGTCGACCACCCGGCGACCGGGGAGGTGCTGGAGGCGATGAGCCGTGTGCACCCCGACCGCAAGGCGGCCAAGGACGCCCGCAAGGCGGCGTACAGGGCGCGGTCGCGCGGCTGAGCCGACCGGTTCGGCCCGCGTTCAACCGGCGTTCGCCGGAGGGCGGGATGGTGGTCGGCGCCGTGCCACCGCGCAGAGCCGACGGGAGAGACGATGCCGACCAGCAGCGAAGTCAGCCGCCCAGATCTCAGCAGAAGGTCGGTCGTGGCCGGGGCCGGGATCGCTCTCACCGGCAGTGCGGGCATCCTGGCCGGCACCTCGGGCGCGTTCGGCGCCCCGGGCCGCGACGACGGCGACGACCGTGACGCCCGCGACGGGCACCGCGGGCGGCGGGAGGACGGCGCACCGCGGGGCTACGGTCCGCTGGTGCCCGATCCCGAAGGGGTGCTCGCCCTGCCCGCGGGCTTCTCGTACCGCGTCCTCACGCACTGCGGTGTCACCCGGCTGGAGAGCGGCGAGTACACCCCCGCCAGGCACGACGGCACCGCCGCCTTCGACGGGCCCCGGGGCAGGACGCTGCTGGTCAACAACCACGAGCTGAAGGGCCCCCGCGGCGACTGGGAGCATCCGGTGCCGCTCGCCGAGGGGCTGGTCTACGACCCGGCCGCCGCGGGGGGCTGCACGGTCGTGGAGGTCTCGCACGAAGGGGAGAAGCTCGCCGAGTGGGTGGCCATCGCCGGCACCTCCACCAACTGCGCGGGCGGGGTGACCCCCTGGGGCACCTGGCTGACCTGCGAGGAGAACTCCGACCGGGCCGGCGAGAGGGGCATGACCCGCGACCACGGCTACGTCTTCGAGGTCGATCCGCACGACCGGCGCGCGGGCCGCGACCCCAGGCCCCTCAAGGCGCTGGGCCGTTTCGACCACGAGGCCGTCGTCGTGGACCCGCGGCGCGGCCACATGTATCTGACGGAGGACGACTCCGGCCCCAACGGCCTGCTCTACCGGTGGGTGCCGCCGCACGGCTTCCGGCACGGGCGGGGGAGGCTGCGCTCACTGGCCGACGACGCGGGCGTCCTCCAGGCGTTCCGCTGCTTCGACTCCGGCGGCCGGTTCGTCGACGACCTCTCCCGCGCGGTGCGCCCCGGCACGGTCTACGGGGTGGACTGGGTGGATGTCCCCGACCGCGACGCCCGCGAGGTGCCCGTCCGCAGGCAGTTCACCGGGGACGAGGTCACCCGCGCCCGCAAGCTGGAGGGCATGTGGTGGGCCGACGGCGGCGCGTACGTGGTGGCCTCCTACGCCCGTGACGAGGACAGCCCCGGTGAGCCCCACGACGGCCAGGTGTGGTTCTACGACCCCCGGCGCCGCACCCTCACCCTCAGGCTGCGCTTCGGGGTCAACCGCGACCCGCACGGGCCCGGCGGCCTCGACGGCCCGGACAACATCACGGTCTCGCCGTACGGCGGGGTGATCATCGCCGAGGACGGCGAGGGGCTCCAGCACCTGATGGCCGCGGACGACCGCGGCAGGGTGTTCCCGATCGCGCGCAACGAGGTGAACATCGGCACGGAGGAGGAGCCGGAGTACAGCGAGTTCGCCGGGGTCTGCTTCTCGGGGGACGGCCGGACGCTGTTCGCCGGGATCCAGGAGCCCGGCATCCTGCTGGCGATCACCGGCCCCTGGCGGCGCCAGTGAGCCGTCACTGAGCCGCCACTGAGCCGCCGCCGCGCCGCGGCTCCCGCCGGGGGAGCGGGGTGAAGGCCGTGGCCGCGCGGAAGGGCCCGCGGGAGATCGTCTCCCGCGGGCCCTTCCGTGTCGGCGTCGCGGCGGTGTCGCGCCGGTGTCGCGCCGGCGGTTTCAGGCCGCGGTGGTCATCCCGTGCCGCTCGGCCGCCCGCCACAGGCTCCGCAGCCGGTCCAGCTCGGCGAGCTCCGCCCGGGACCAGGGACGGTCTCCGTGGGCGCGGACGAAGGCGCGGAGCGCCTCGTTCGCCTGGGCGGGGGTCTGGGGCCCGGGAGCCGGGGATCCTTGCTCGGGAGTGGTGGACATATGACCAGCGTAGGGGCTGGGTATGACAGCGGCAGGTCCCTTTGGTTTCCCTTCCGCCGCATAGTTCAAACCTCAATCGCTCCGCAAATGCCCGAAATGGTCGCTGACCTGCGAATATGGCTGCCGGTGCGGGGAGTTGGGCCCAACGGGACTGTCGGCGGATGCGACGGATATCACGTCCGCCGCCTCTCCCTCGGTGCGGTCGGCGCTCCGCGGCAAGGGTCTTCACGGTTCCCGCGCGACTCCTCCTCCACTCCTTCTCCACTCCTCCGCGACCGGCGCTCCCGCCGCCGGCCCCTCGGACGCCGGCTCCCCTACAGGGCCGCACCGCCCGGCTTCACCATGCCGCGGACGGTGCGGGAGTCCACGTAGTCGCCCAGCGCCGTCATCTCCCACTCGCCCGAGAACTGCCGGATCAGCTTGCACATCAGCACACCCGTGCGCGGCTCGGAACCGGTCAGGTCGAAGCGGACCAGCTCCTCGCCGGTGGCGGCGTCCAGCAGACGGCAGTACGCCTTGGCGACCTCGGTGAACTTCTGCCCGGAGAAGGAGTTGACCGTGAAGACCAGACCCGTCACCTGCGGCGGCAGGCCGCCCAGGTGGACAGTGATGGCCTCGTCGTCGCCCGCGCCCTCGCCGGTGAGGTTGTCGCCGGAGTGCTGGATCGCTCCGTTCAGGATGGCGAGCTTGCCGAAGTAGCAGTTGTCGATCTTCTTGCGGTTGGCGTCATAGGCGATGACCGACGCGTCGAGGTCGACGTTCTTGCCGCGGAAGGCGGGCTCCCAGCCCAGCCCCATCCGGACCGAGGTCAGCAGTGGCTTTCCGCCCTTGACCAGGGAGACGGTCTCGTGCTTCCGCAGGTCCACCCGGCCCTTGTCCAGGTTGATCTTCCCGGTGGCGGCGGGCGCGGGAGGGGCGGCAGGCGGCGCGGCCGGCATGGCAGGAGCCGCGGGCGCGGTGGGCGCGGCGGGAGGAGCCGCGGGCGCGGTGGGCGCGGCGGGAGGAGCCGCGGGTGCGGCGGGCGCGGCCGGAGCGGCGGGCTCCTCCACCGTCACGCCGAAGTCCGTGGCGATGCCCGCCAGCCCGTTCGCGTACCCCTGGCCGACCGCGCGGACCTTCCAGGCGCCGCCCCTGCGGTACACCTCGACGACCACCAGCGCCGTCTCCGGACCCAGCCGGGGCGGGGTGAAGGTGGCCACCACCGCTCCGCTCGCCGCGTCCCGCACGGTCGCGGTGGGCTCGGTGCCGGCGAAGGTCGCACCCGGGGCGTCGAGGCTGGCCGTCACCACGACCTTCTCGATGTCGGCGGGCACCGCGGCGGTGTCCACGGTGATGGTGTCGAGGCCGCCCGCGGAACTGTGGGCCACCCCCGGGGCGGAGGGCTGGTTGTAGAAGACGAAGTCGTCGTCGGAGCGCACCTTCCCGTCGGCGGCGATCAGCAGGCCGGAGACGTCGAGCCGCGCCGGCGCGGTGACGTCCACCGCCACGCGCGCGGTGGACAGGGGAAGGTTCGAACCGGGAGTCATTGCAGTCATGGTCCGGATAACGGACCGCACCGCTTTACGGTTCCATTACCCTGCGCCGTCCGGGGACACGCTCCGTGCCGGCCTTGTCCTCCCGCAGCCGCCGCGAAGTGACGAGCAGCTCCCCGCGGCGGATCCGGGACGCGTCTGCCGGCGGCGCCCCGGTCCCGGCCGGACGGCCCGGACGGCGGCCCGGGGGACCGGCCGGCCTCCTTGCCCGGCGGAGCCGACGCCGTTCAGGCCCCTGCCCGGGCTGCCGGCAACAGGAAGCCGCGGCGTTCGTCGTCGGTGAGCCGGCGGAAGACCCGGGACCGGGCGAGTTCGAGCAAGGCGTCCATGTCCGTGGCGGGTTCCCAGATCCTCACGCTGCGGTCGCGGGAGGCGGTGGCCAGGCGCGAGCCGTCCGGATGCCACGCCAGACCGTTGACCTGGTCGTCGTGGACCCCCACAACGGCCAGCTCCCTGCCGTCGTCCGGGGCCCAGAGCCGTACGGTCCGGTCCCAGGACACGGTCGCCAGGGTCCGCCCGTCAGGCGACCAGGCGACGCCTTGGACGCGTTCCTGATGCCCGGTCATGGTGGCTCTCCTTCGTGGATACCCCGTCCTTTAGGGCGGGGAGGAAACGAAGCTCCTGCGGAGCAGGGCAGGGAACGCCGGTTCGCCGCCAGGGTGGACCGGCGTCCACCCGCAACTGCCCACACTCCGTCACAAACTGATGGGGTAGTATGTGAACCGTGAAGACCACCCACGTGAAGCGGGCTTTCAAGTACCGCTTCTATCCGACCGATGCGCAGGCAGCTGAGCTGTCGCGCACGTTCGGCTGCGTGCGGAAGGTCTACAACCTCGCCCTGGCCGCACGCACCGAAGCGTGGACGCGGCAGGAGCGGGTGAACTACAACCAGACGTCGGCGATGCTGACGGCCTGGAAGAAGACCGAGGAACTCGCCTACCTCAACGAGGTGTCCTCCGTCCCGCTCCAGCAGGCCCTGCGGCACCTTCAGACGGCGTTCACGAACTTCTTCGGCAAGCGGGCGAAGTACCCGCGTTTCAAGTCGCGGAAGAAGTCCCGCAAGTCCGCGGAGTACACCACCAGCGCGTTCCGGTTCCGCGACGGCAGCCTCACCCTGGCGAAGATGGCGGAGCCGCTCGACATCGTGTGGTCCCGTCCCCTCCCGGAGGGTGCGTCGCCGTCCACGGTGACCGTGTCCCAGGACGCGGCCGGACGCTGGTTCGTGTCCCTGCTGTGCGAGGACCCGTCCGTCAAGCCGCTCCCCGCCACCAGCGCGGCCGTCGGCATCGA
>NZ_JAKMAY010000293.1:0-6822 GCF_022015835.1 Streptomyces sp. ICN903
CCGTACGCCCGCCCGGGCCCGTGTCTCGCCAGTCGGCCGCCCCCGGCCCGCCCACCGGACGTCGATTAGGCTCGGGCCCATGGCCGACGCACCGTACAAGCTGATCCTCCTCCGCCACGGCGAGAGCGAGTGGAACGCGAAGAACCTGTTCACCGGCTGGGTGGACGTCAACCTGACCGAGAAGGGCGAGAAGGAGGCGGCCCGCGGCGGTGAGCTGCTCAAGGACGCCGGCCTGCTCCCCGACGTCGTGCACACCTCCGTCCAGAAGCGCGCCATCCGCACCGCGCAGCTCGCCCTGGAGACCGCCGACCGCCTCTGGATCCCCGTCCGCCGCTCCTGGCGCCTCAACGAGCGGCACTACGGCGCGCTCCAGGGCAAGAACAAGGCGCAGATCCGCGACGAGTTCGGCGAAGAGCAGTTCATGCAGTGGCGCCGTTCCTACGACACCCCGCCGCCGGTCCTGGAGGACGGCGCCGAGTGGTCGCAGAGCGACGACCCGCGCTACGCGATGATCCCCAGCGAGCTGCGTCCGCGCACCGAGTGCCTCAAGGACGTGGTGATCCGGATGATGCCGTACTGGTACGACTCGATCGTCCCGGACCTGATCACCGGCCGCACCGTCCTGATCGCCGCGCACGGCAACAGCCTCCGCGCGCTGGTCAAGCACCTCGACGGCATCTCCGACGCCGACATCGCGGGCCTGAACATCCCCACCGGCATCCCGCTGAGCTACGACCTGGACGCCGACTTCCACCCGGTCAACCCGGGCGGCACCTACCTCGACCCGGACGCGGCCAAGGCCGCCATCGAGGCCGTGAAGAACCAGGGCAAGAAGTAGCGAACGGCGCGTGCGGAAAGCCCCGGCCCGGCGGTTTCCGCCGGGCCGGGGCCCGAACGTTTCAGGGGCGCCCGTGAGCGGCCGGGGCCAAGCGTCCGCCCTCGTGGACCCCACGTCCGGCGGCCCGGCGTGCTGCCGGAACCGCGGCCGGCTCAGACCTTTTCCGCACGCACTCTCGGGTGCCGGTCGAGGAGCGTCTCTCGGTGCCGTTCCTCGCGGCCGGCTCCTGTCCGAAGCCGCTGCACCGCCTTCGTCCATGTCGTCCTGACCGCAGCCGAACGGAAAGTGTCCGGTCGGCACCCCCGCCCCGGTGACACGCTGACGGCATGGACGAGTCGGTGATCAGGGACGATGACGTTTCCGGGTTCGTGGAGAAGGGGTTCCTCCGTGTGGAGGGGGCGTTCTCGCGTGATCTCGCGGCGGAGTGCCGGGAGATCATGTGGCGGGACATCGACGGTGAGCCCGACGACCCGGCGACGTGGAGGAGCCCCGTGGTGCGGCTCGGCGTCTACGGGCAGGAGCCCTTCCGGGCCGCCGCCGACTCACCCCGGCTGCGTGCCGCGTTCGACGCCCTCGCGGGCGAGGGGCGCTGGGCGCCCCTCGGCGGACTCGGCACGTTCCCGGTGCGCTTCCGCAGCGACCAGGAGCCGGGCGACGACGGGTGGCACGTCGATGCGAGCTTCCCCGGAGACGATCCCGCCGACTTCATATCCTACCGGGTCAATGTCGCTTCCCGGGGGCGGTGGCTGTTGATGCTGTTCCTGATGTCCGATGTGGGGCGGGACGACGCGCCCACCCGGATCCGTGTCGGTTCCCACCTGGACGTCGCCGCACTTCTCGAACCCGAGCAGGAGGCCGGCCTGCCCTTCATGGAACTCGCCGGGCGCGCCGCGCCCGCCACCGGTCACCGGCCGGTCGCGCCGGCCACGGGCCGGGCCGGTGACGTCTACCTCTGTCACCCCTTCCTCGTCCACGCCGCACAGCCTCACCGAGGCGTCGAGCCCCGTTTCATGGCGCAGCCGCCCCTGCTTCCCGAACCGGGGAGGGGTCCGGGTATCGAACGCCCCGAGGGCGACTACTCGCCTGTGGAGGCCGCGATCCGCCGGGGCCTCGGTCGCTGACGCCCGGGGGAGGCCGACTGCCGCGTGACCGCCCTTCGGCGGGGGCCTCCGGGCCTGCGAGGGCTGTGGCCGCACAACGCACCGATGCCACGCGGTGGTTCCACCGCGTGGCATCGAGCAGTCCGTGACATGGGTGAACCCACGGGGCGGGCTCCCTGCGCCGGCATTGTCCGGATCAGGTTGTGGAGGTCGCCTTCCGGTGTCGCCACCTTCGGGCCTCTCAGCCCGACCGTCGACGTCGGCCCCGGCGGAAGTCGAAGCTTTCCGCCCAAGTCGGCTACTCCGGTCGAACTCCCTCGCTCGTCCCGTAGGTCCAATTCCACGGTAACTCTCCCGCGGCGAAGCGGAAGGGGTGGAAGGTATTTTTTCGGCTTTTTGTCCGCTTGCCGGGGCCGAGGCCGTGGCGGGGTCCGGAGGCGGGCGGGTCGGAGCCCTCGGTGGCCCGTCGTCCCGCCGCACTCCGGGCGGCGGAGCCGGGAACTCGGACTCGTTTGCGTATCGGTCCGCTCAACAGGGTGGCCGGGATACGGACTGAGCGTTACTTTTCAGCCACCCTGCGGTGGCTTCCAGGGGGATGCCGCGCTCCGGCTTCCGAATCGGTTCCCGGTGTGGTTCTCAGTGAACGCCGACGCGGGAGCAGTACCGGTTAAGTAAGGGGTGGCGCAGATGCGAAGAAGACGGTTCCTGGGCTTGGCTTCGGGGGTGGCCGGATCTGTCGCATTGACGGCGACCGGGTGCGGCAGCGGGGGCGGGGCGTCCCGTACCGGTGACATCACCCTGACGATGGTCGCGTCGGATCACGGGGACCTGGAGGGGAGCAACCCGACCCAGGAGTACTGGGACGGGGTGGTCGCCTCGTTCGAGAAGCAGAACCCCGGCATCAGGGTGAAGGTGTCCGTCCACCCTCCGGGGAAGGCCGAACAGAAGGTCGCGCAGATGGTCGGGGACGACCGGGCACCGGACCTGGCGCAGATCGACTCCTTCGCCGACCACGCGGCGGCCGGGCGGCTCTACCGGGCCGACGACGTGCTGTCCATCCCCGTCCAGGCCGACTTCGTCTCCGCGCTCAGCACGGCGGGCGAGCTGCGCCGCGTGCGGTACGCGATGCCGTTCACCGCCGACGTCCAGCTCCTCTTCTACAACCGGGACCTCTTCGCCGAGGCCGGTCTGGACCCGGAGAAGCCGCCGCGGACCTGGGAGGAGCTGAAGCAGGCCGCCGTCGCGCTCAAGGCGGCCGGTGTGGACGTGCCCTACGGACTGCCGCTCGGCAGCGAGGAGGCGCCCACCGAGGCGATGACCTGGATGCTGGGCAACGGCGGCGGTTACACCGGTGACGGCGGCATGTACGCCATCAACGACCCGGCCAACGTCGAGGCCATGGGGTGGTTGCGCGACGAACTCGTCGACCAGGGTCTGACCACCTCCAACCCCGCCGTCACCAACCGCCAGGGGCTGTTCAACCTGTTCACGGGCGGTCACGTCGGCATGCTCAACGGGGACCTGTCGCTGACGCGGCAGGCCGACCGGAAGAAGACCGACTACGGGACGGCCCCGCTGCCCGGCCACGACGGGCTGTCGGACACCACCACCGCGTCGGCGGGCTGGATGCTGGCCTTCCGCCGGGAGGGCAACCGGGAGGCGGTCGCCGCGTTCCTCGACCACGTCTACGACGTGGAGAACCAGTTCGCCTTCGCCGACCGCTACCACACGCTGCCGGTCACGGTGTCAGCCTCGGACCGGATGCGCGGCGACAAGCGCCACAAGCGGATGCGGCCCTTCCTGGACCAGCTCGGAGCCGCGGAGTTCTTCCCCTCCAACAAGGTGTCCTGGGCGAAGGTCAGCCGGGAGATCGGCCTCTACGTCGGCCAGTCGGTACTGGCCGACGGCGACCCGGCCGCCGTGCTCGGAACCCTCCAGCGCACGGCGGAGAAGGAGGAGGAGGCGGCCAAGGACCTGTGACGGGCCGCTCCGCGCGGTGGTGCGGTGGTGTCGCGGCCCGGGGGCTCCGCACGGTGGCGGAGGTACGCGGCGGGGCCCGGCCGGTGGTCCGGCCGGGCCCCGCTCCGGTGCGAGTGTGCGCACCGGCAGTCGTTCCGACGGGTCAGCAGCTCCCGCCGCACTGGCAGGAGCCGCCGGACTGGCAGCCGCACGAGCACCCCGATCCGCAGCCGCAGGCCCCCAGTACGGGCAGCGAGGGCCTCTCGCCGGAGTGCTCGGCCGTGGTGGGTGGAGTCGGGAAGTCCGCCATGAGTGCCTCCTCCGCGTCGCGCCGGCTGTCACCGGCTCGTCTCGCCACCCATTGACGGCCCGCACCGCCGAGCGCGTCAACGGCGCGCGGAGTCACGTACCGCGCGCTCCAGGGCCGGGGGCGCACCGGCCCGGGCGGCAGGCGCTCCGCGCCCCTCGCGCACCCCAGGACCGAGCCCCGCGCCCCGCGCCCGCACCCCGCCGCCCGCGGTCACGCGTCCCCGGCCGGAGCCTCCTCCGCGCCGGCCGAGGCGGCCGCGGCGGTGGCCGGGTCGACCTCGTCCGCGTAGTCGCCGGTGACCAGGTAGACCACGCGGCGCGCGACCGAGACCGCGTGGTCGGCGAAGCGCTCGTAGTAGCGGCCCAGCAGGGTGACGTCCACGGCCGTCTCGATGCCGTGCTTCCAGCGGTCGTCCATCAGGTGCTGGAAGAGGGTGCGGTGCAGGAGGTCGATGGCGTCGTCGTCCTGCTCCAGCTGGAGTGCCAGGTCGACGTCCTTGGTGATCAGGATCTCGCCCGTCTTCGCCATCAGGCGCTGCGCCAGCTGGCCCATCTCCAGGATGGTCGCGTGCAGGTCGCGCGGGACCGCCGACTCGGGGTAGCGCAGCCGGGCGACCTTGGCGACGTGCTGGGCCAGGTCGCCGGAGCGCTCCAGGTCGGCGCTCATCCGCAGCGAGGTGACGACGATCCGCAGGTCGGTGGCGACCGGCTGCTGCCGGGCCAGCAGGTTTATGGCCTTGGTCTCCAGATCGCGCTGGAGGTTGTCCACCTTCTCGTCCGCTGCGATCACGCTCTCGGCGAGATTGAGGTCCGCGTCCAGCATCGCCGTGGTGGCGCGGCCGATCGCGGAGCCGACGAGCCGGGCCATCTCGACCAGGCTGTCGCCGATCGAGTCCAGCTCCTCGTGGTACGCGTCCCGCATGACTTTCCTTCCCCTCGCATGACGTGACCGTAGGGCCGCGGGCCTTCCGCGAAGAGCGCGCGGGCCCCGGTTCTCCCCTACGCTCCCACGTTCTGTCCGAAACACGTCCGGTTCCGCCCGACCAAGTGAACCGGTGCCGACACCGGCGTGAACTCTCGGAGACGTCTGTTCGAGCAGGTGCCCGAACGGCTGGGGCGGTGTTCCACAGCCCGCATAACCTGGACACATGGACGTGAACGCGGCGGTCGCCGCAGCGGCAGCGATCGCCGGGGTGTGCACCGGCGTGTTCGCGATGCTCGCGTTCCGCTGGAGCGAGCGCGAGCAGGCCCGTCCCACGCGCAGCTCGCTGCACACCGAGGCCGTGCTGCCGCCCGGAGTGGACACCGTGCTGTCGGTGCTGCGCTCCTCCGCCGTGGTGCTCGACGAGGCCGACGCCGTCGTCAAGGCCAGCTCCGCCGCGTACGCCCTCGGGCTGGTGCGCGGCGGGAAGCTCACGGTGGAGCCGATGCTCAAGATGGCCCGCGACACCCGCCGCGACGGCGAGATCCGCCAGGTCGAGCTGGACCTGCCGCGCCGGGGCACGGGGCGCGGCGAGGTGCTGGCGGTCTCCGCGCGGGTGGCGCCCCTGGGCTCCCGGCTGGTGCTGCTGCTGGTCGAGGACCTGACCGAGGCCCGCCGCATCGAGGCGGTGCGGCGCGACTTCGTGGCGAATGTCAGCCATGAGCTGAAGACCCCGGTGGGCGCGCTGTCGCTGCTGTCGGAGGCCGTGATGGACGCCTCCGACGACCCGGAGGCGGTGGAGCGCTTCGCCGGGCGCATGCAGACCGAGGCGACCCGCCTGACCAACCTCGTCCAGGAGCTGATCGACCTCTCCCGGGTGCAGAACGACAATCCGCTGGAGGACTCCGAACCGGTCCGGGTGGACGAGCTGGTGGCCGAGGCCATAGACCGCTGCCGCCAGGCGGCGGGCGTCAAGCAGATCACCATGGCCACCGGCGGAACCGCCGACCTGCACGTGTGGGGCAACCGCGGCCAGCTCGCGGCGGCCCTGGGCAACCTGGTGGAGAACGCCGTGAACTACTCCCCGGCCCGCACCCGGGTGGGCATCGCCGGACGCCGGGTCGCCGCCCCGGGCGGGGACATGATCGAGATCGCGGTGACCGACCAGGGCATCGGCATCTCGGACAAGGACAAGGACCGGATCTTCGAGCGGTTCTACCGCGTCGACCCGGCCCGCTCCCGGGCCACCGGTGGCACCGGCCTGGGCCTGGCCATCGTCAAGCACGTGGCCGCCTCGCACGGCGGGGAGGTCACGGTGTGGAGCGCGGAGGGCCAGGGCTCCACCTTCACCCTGCGCCTGCCGGAGGCGGCCAGCGCACGGGAGCGCGCCGAAGCCCGGAGGCTGGAGAGGGAACGGGCCGCGGGCGCGCTGCGCGAGCCGGCGGACTTCGGCGACGACGGCGATGACGACGGCGGCGACGACAACGACAGCGACCACAGCGACGGGAACGACGAGAGCGCCGGGGAAGGAACCGGGGACGACGGCGACGTACGCGGAGCCGGCCCGGACCCGGACGGCGTGAGCGACCCGACCGGCCCCGGCGCCCCCGGCGCACCGAACGACCCCGCGTACGGCGGCCCGTACGCCGCGGGCGAAGGCCCCGCACCTCCGTACGGGGCCTCCCACCGGACCC
>NZ_JAKMAY010000294.1:0-6674 GCF_022015835.1 Streptomyces sp. ICN903
GGGAAGGCACGCGGGACCCGGGCGAACAGTTCGGCGGCGGCCTCGAAGGTGTCGCGGCGGCCGTAGCGGCGCTGGATCTGCTCGCCGGTCAGGCCCTCGGACTCCAGGTGGGCCGCGATCTCGTCCGGGTGGACGGCCGCGGCGCACACCTCGGCCATCTCCTCGGCCAGTGCGTCCAGCGGGTCGGCCGCCCAGCTCGGCCGCCGCCGGCTCCGGGCGGCCGGGGCCGTGCGGCCGGGTGGCCCCTGTGGCTGCGGCGCGCCGGGGAGGAGTCTGAGCGTTCCGCTCACCGGGGGCCTCCCGAGGCTCCCGCGGCCAGCGCCATGGCGGGTGCCTGCGCGCTCGGCTCCCTGGCGGGGAAGGCGAGTTCGCGGTAGATGTCGCGGAAGGCGCTGATGGTCTGCCGGAGGGTGAACTGCTCGATCACCCGCAGCCGGGCGCCCTCGCCCATCCGCGCCCGCTCGCCGGGGTTCCTCAGCAGCCGCAGCGCGGCCCGCGCCATGGCCTCCGGATCGCGCGGCGGTACGACCAGTCCGCACTCCCCCACCGCCTCGCGCACCCCGCCCACGTCCGTGGAGACGGTGGCGCGTCCGCAGGACATGGCCTCGATCAGGGTGAAGGGGAAGCCCTCGCTGACGCTGGAGAGCATCACCGCGTTCCCTGCGGCGTAGGCGTCGCGGATGTCCTCCACGCGTCCTTCGAAGGTCACGCCCCCGGCCGCCCCCAGCTCGGCGGCGAGGGCCTCCATGCTCGCCCGGTACGCCTCCGCGCCGCGCGGGGTGCCGCCGAAGATCCGCAGCCGGGCGGCGGGGATCTCCTTTCTGACCAGGGCGAAGGCCCGGATGAGGGTGGCCAGGTCCTTGATGGGGTCGATGCGCCCGGCCCAGCTCAGCGTCGGCTGCTCCGGTTCGGGGCCGGCGGGCGGGAACGCGGTGGGGTCGACGCCGTTGTAGACGGTGCGTATTCGCTCCGGCGGGGTGCCGCCGTGCTCCTCCCAGCGCCGGTTGTAGCGGTTGCCGGGGGTGACCAGCGCGGCGCGCCGGTAGCCCTCCTCGGCCAGCAGCCGGTACAGGCCCAGCAGCAGTGCCTTGACCGGCCAGCGGTACGGCTCGGCGCGGCTGCCGAGATAGCGTTCGCGCAGGTAGACGCCGTGCTCGGTGAGCAGGAACGGTACGCCGTGGCGGTGGTGGGCCACCAGTGCCGGAAGGGTGGCCAGTCCGCCGCTGACCGCGTGGGCGACCCCGCCGGTGACGGGGGGCGCGGCCAGCGGGCGCAGGGCGTGCTCCAGCAGGTCGACGCCGGTCAGCGCGTCGTGCAGGGTCGGCCGGGCGGCGGCGGTGGTCAGACGGGGCCGGTTCCACAGGCGGGCGAGGGTGCGGGCGGCGGCCTCGGTGCGCAGGGCGGGTGAGAGGGCTCCCCGGGAGGCGTGGCCGGCCATCGTGTGGAGCCCGGCGGGGAACAGTCCCTCGGACTCGGGGTCGAGGAGGGCGAGGAGGAAGTCCTCCAGTGCGGTGAGGAAGCGGCGCAGCTCCCGGCCGCGCGGGGCCCGGCCGGGCGGGGGCGGGCCCCACAGCGGCAGGGTGTGCGTCTGCCGTACGTGGGCGGGCGTCCGCCAGACCGGGCGTTCGCGCCCGGTGCCGGTGACGGCGATGACGCGGAAGTCCACGTCGGGCATGCCGTTGACCAACTGGTCGCACCACACGCTGACTCCGCCGTGGCTGTGGGGGTAGGTGCCCTCGGTGAGCAGGGTCACCGAGGGGGTGCCGAAGCGCGGTCCGGCCGGCTGCCTGTGCATGGCGGTCGTTGTCTCCAGGAAGGCGGGGAAACGAGCGGTCCGGTGTCACGGGCGGGTCAGCGCACTGCGGTGTCCCCGGGGCCGTAGGGCACGGGGTCGGTGGCTCCGGCGGGCACCTCGGTCCGTCCGGCGGGCTCCCTGAACCCCTGTGCGTCCGGGGTGAGCAGTCCGCAGACCTCCTCCAGGAGGCCGAGGAGGTCCAGCAGCCTCAGCAGGTCCGGCAGGCAGCGGGGGTCCTGCTCCTGCGGGGCGTCCGGGCCGTCGGGGTTCTCCGGCTCCTGCGGGGCGCCGGGCAGGTCGAGGACCGTGCGCCCGTCGCCGCCGGGTTCGGCCCAGCCGGTGCGCAGGCCCGCGTAGGACTCCCCGAAGGCCGGGGCCGGTCCGCCGGGGCCGTCGAGCCGCTGTACGGTCCCCTCCGGGGCGGTGAGGGGGACGCGCAGCCCGGCGGGGGCGTCGACGGTCACGGTGGAGCCGGTGCGATGGGCGGTGACCTCCCCGGCGTCCAGTGCCGCGCGCCAGTCCGCGCGCTGCCGCATCTCCTGTCCGATGACCCTCATCGGCAGGTTGACCATCGGGGTGTTCCCGGCGAACAGGTCCGCGTAGTCGTCCAGGATCCGGTCCAGGGCCGGGTAGGCGATGCGGTCCTCGGCCAGGTTGGACTGGTGGATGAAGTGCGGGCGCGGGTCGTTGCCCATCACATGGCGCAGGGCGATCCGCGCCTCCAGGGGCACGATGTAGGACTCGTAGCCGGTGGCCGGGTCCAGCGGGGCGTCCAGGCAGGTGGTGGTGGCCGGCGAGTCCTCGCACAGGCCGCTGCCGCCGTCGGAGCGCCGGGTGTAGATCCAGTTGTACTCGTCGACCTGCTCGGCGGTGCGCCCGGCGTTGTAGAAGATGTTCATCGGGTACCGGGGCACGGTCAGGGCGGGGCCGAGGGGGCGCTGGGCGGCCTCGCGGGAGGCGTCGGAGGCGATCCAGGCGACCCCGGTGGTGGTGAGCGAGGGGGCCAGGTTGGGGTTGTCCTGCGGCTGCTGCGGCAGGGTGACCAGGCCGGAGTGCTCGCCGGTGACCAGTTCCCGCTCGTCGACGGCCAGGTTGTTGCGGTCGGCCCAGGAGAGGTTGTTGTCGATCTGGGTGGTGATCAGGGCCCGGCTCTCCCAGCGGGTCTGCCCCTCCTCGTCGGTGGCGCACCGCCACGGCACGACGGTCACGTCCTGGACGCAGCCCAGGAAGAGGTGGTTGTAGGTGTGGTTGATCCAGCGGTGGGAGGCCTGGTCGGCGAGCATCCGGGCGGCGAGCGGGTCGGAGCCGTGCTCGGAGCGGTGCAGGTCGCTGCCGCCGCCGTTGAAGGCCATGTCCAGCGTGAAGCCGCGGTCGGCCGACCACTGGGCGGCGTACGCGGCGTCCGCCTCGGTCATCCGGATCGGGTCGGTCTCCAGCCCGTCGTCGGCCCCGCCGCAGTCCACGTCGCCCGGGGTGCAGTTCAGTTCGGTGTGCCAGCGGTCGTCGGCGGCGAAAACGTCGTCGACGTGGACGGCGAAGTGGTTGCGGTCCACGCCCAGATGGACGCCCTGGGTGAGCCAGGCGACGATGCCGCGGGCCAGCAGCCGGTACTGCTGCTGGTGGCGGTTGTAGACGAAGGTGACGACCAGTTCGCTGCGGCCGTCGTGGGTGTACTCGCCCACCAGCGAGCCGCGTTCCTGGCTGCCCGGGATGGGGGCGTCGACGTAGGGGGTGAAGGAGGCGCCCTCGGGCGGGTCGGCGAGCGGCACGGCCAGGTAGCCGTAACTCTCGTCCACCTGGGGGTCGTTGTCCTCGAACGGCACCGCACCGTCGAGGTAGCCGAACGGCCCGTCCCGGCCGGCGTCCGTGACCTGCGCCGTCTCGCCGTCCAGGGGGCCGGCGTAGCCCGTCTCCTGCGCCGGGTCCAGGCCCACGGCGGGACCGGCGTAGGTGTAGGCGTCCACCTGCCGGATGCCGAACTCCGCCTCGTAAGCGGCGAGTGCGGCCATCTCCGCCGAGCCGGCGCCGAAGGGGTTCTCGTTGGGCAGCACCACGCCCTGGTACCTGGCGCGCGGGCGGCCGTCCACGGTGTCGCTGAGGAAGTCCCCGTCCACGGTCGGCCGGTCCTCGTCGGCCAGGTCGACGGTGGTGTAGGGCGTGCCCGCGTCGCCGAGCGCCGAGGTGATCGCGTCGACGGCGGGCCCGCCGTCGTCGACGACCAGGACGCGCAGGTCGATGCGGGGCTCGGGCTCCTCCGCGGCGGCCGGCGGCGCCGTCGTGAGCACCATCGGCAGGGCCGCGGCCAGGCAGGCCGCGGCGGTACGGATCGCATGCCTCATCGGATGTTCTCCCCCCAGGACGGCCCGTGCCTGCGGCGCCGTCCGGTGTCGAAGCGCGCGGACGCCCCGGCGGTGCCGGTGTCCGCGCGGGCTGACTCCCCTTGTGGTGTGGCCGCGGTACCCGGGGCTCCCCTCCCCGGACGGCGTACGGCGGGCACTGCGGGCGGCCGGCCCGGCCGGGGCTCCAGCGAGGAGCTCCCCGGCGCTTCGGGCGCCCACCGATATGGTGCGCCATCCCCGGGCCGCGTGAACGCCTCCGGGCCAAGTCGTCGGGCTCCGTTCGCCTTCGCGTGACCGGAATTCACCGGAGCGCAGTCGTCCGCGTGCGCCCCCGCGGTGCCGTCCGGGGGGCCGGTGCCGGTGCCGCACGCTGCATCGTCATTGGCGTGCACCTATGACCATGCAGTGCTCCGACCGATAGGGCATATGCGAATTCGATATTCACGGCACCGGAAGTCGGCTGAATGCCAGCGGTCCGCTTCTGGAGGGGATGGGTGCGTTGGATCCGTTTCGCCCCGCCGGCTCCGGTGCCCTCACCGCGTATCGCCGCGATCGCTGGACTCTCCACCCCTCTTCCTGCCAACCTCTGTGCCGGCAGCGGCCGTTGCCGTCGTTCGGTCATCCGTCCCGGCCGCACACGGAGAGGCGGCAGGCGGTGCCGGACTCGCGGTGGACGGCCGGCGCCGCTCCGGCCCGGTTCCGGCGCGGACCGCACCTCACCCGGGCCGCGGCCGCGACCGCCCACGACGCACGAGGGGGACCGCCCAGTGAAGGAACGGGAACTGCGCCGACGGTGCAGACGGCTGCTCAACGAACTGGGCATCCGGCCACCCCTGGACGTGGCCGAGCTCTGCCGCCGCGTGGAGCTGCGGCGCGGCAGGCCCCTGAGGCTCGTGCCCCACCCGATCCCCGTCCCGGGCCCGTTCGGCCTGTGGATCGGCGCCCCCGCGGCCGACTACATCGTCTACCAGCGGCAGACCAGCGGCGCCCATCAACGCCACATCATCCTGCACGAACTCGGCCACATGCTGGCCGGTCACCGCGGCGGCCGGCCCGACCGCCACGAGGAGGAGCTGCTGACCGCGCTGCGGCGCGGTACCGAGCACCTCGCGCCCGGCGAGATCCCCGACCTCGACCTCGGCCCCGGCCCGGTACGGCGGGCGCTGCGGCGCGCCGCCTACGACAGCGCGCAGGAGCGGGAGGCCGAGACGGTGGCCACGATCATCCTGGAGTGGGCCTCGGTGCTGGACCCGGTGGCCCCGCGGCCGTCCGCAGGCGCCGCCGCGGACCGCATCGGCGCCGCCCTCGGCGACCGGCTGGGGTGGCTGTGAGTCTGCTGCTGGCCCTGTACGGAGCGGGCTCGTTCCTGGTGCTGGCCTGGATGGCCCGCCGGCTGGCGCGGGCGCCGCGCGACGTGCCGCTGTGGGCGGTGACCGGGTTGGTCGCCTGCTGGGCCGCGGCGTACCCCTTCGGGCTGGCCGCCGACCGCGAGGAGGTCTTCCTGGGGCTGGCGCCCATGACGTCCCGGCTGGTCCAGCACATCCTGGTACTGGCCGCGGTCAACTGCATGGTCTGCTTCTACCTCTTCTCCGCGCTGGAGCCCGCCCGGGCCCGCGGGCGGGCCGGCTGGTACGCGCTGGCGCTGATGGGCACGGTGGCCGTCCTCATCGCCGCGGTGGCGGCCGTCCCCGAGGGCACCCGCACCCGGGACCACACCGTCACCGGCGTGGCGGTGTTCTTCGTGACGGCCGACCTGTATCTCGCCGCCGGCTTCGCCCTGGGCTGGATGTGGTCCCGGCGCTACGCGCGCGTCGCCGAGCCCCGACTGGCCCGTGGGCTGCGGATCACCTCGCTCGGCATGGCCGCGATCGTCGTGGCCGACGCCCTGTTCGTCCCGGCGGTGCTGATGCGCTGGGCCGGGGGCGACCGCGCGCCCGCCTCACTGGACACCGCGGGCGCCGCGGAGACGACGCTGGGCTGGGTCGGGGCGGTGTTCTTCCTGCTGCCGGGCACCGTGCTGGTCCTGGCCGGCGTGACCTACCCGGCCGCGGTGATGCGGCTGACCGCGCTGCGCGTGTGGTGGCGGCACCTGCGGGCGTACCGCGGGCTGGAGCCGCTGTGGACGGCGCTGCACCGGCGGTTCCCCGAGAACGCGCTGCACCGGGTGCCGGCGCGGCCCTGGCGCGACGCGCTGAGCCCGCGCGGGGTGCACCGCCGCTACTACCGGCGGGCCGTCGAGTGCCGCGACGGCCTGGTGCGCATCAGCCCCTATCTCGCCGCGCTCGGCGACGGCGGGGACAGCGGGGACGGTGATGGGGGCGCGGTGCCGCCGGAGCGGCTGGCGCCGCGGCTGCGGGAGGCGCTGAGAGCCCACGCCGAGGGCCGTCCGGCCTCCACGCGCGCGGTGCCCGTGGCCGTACCGGCCGAGGGCGGCCTGGACGCCGACGTGGAGCGGCTGCTGGCGCTGTCGAGGGCACTGCGGGAGGTGGAACGCGGCGGGCGGGGCACGGGGTGAGGAGCCCGGCGCGGGGAGGCGGTAC
>NZ_JAKMAY010000295.1:0-6662 GCF_022015835.1 Streptomyces sp. ICN903
GCGGTGCGCGGGGTGGGAAGCGACACGGACAACCGTGTGGAGAGCAGCGCGTCCAGGCGGATCAACGCGGGTAAAGCGCTCGTCTTCCGTGACGCCGGTTCTCGTTCCATGCGCAGTCCCCCCACTCGAACTCCACGTGGTGTGCGTGAAGGTCGGATCCGATGGTCGACGTGCGAAGAAACCGTGTGTGAATCACAGCGGGCGGGAGTCTAGCCACGTGGTGACGCGGGTCACAAGAGGCCTGCGGGAAAGGCGAGTTGGGGGCGCGGAACGGAACGTTTCCGTCCGCGCCCCCGGGGCCGGGGACGCGGACGGACGATGCGGTGGAGCGGCGGGGGACCGGGTCAGCGGATGTGGCGGCCGGAGACCGCGCGGGCGATCACCAGGCGCTGGATCTCGCTGGTGCCCTCGAAGATCGTGTAGATCTTGGCGTCCCGGTACATCCGCTCCACCGGATGCTCCCGGCTGTACCCGGCGCCGCCGAGGACCTGTACGGCCTTCTCGGTGGCGGCGACGGCCAGTTCACCGGCGCGCAGCTTGGACATCGAGCCCTGGGCCGCGTCGAAGGCGCGGTTGTTGCGGGCCATCCAGGCCGCCTGCCAGATCAGCAGGCGGACGGCCTCGATCTCGGTCCGCAGATCGGCCAGGGCGAAGGCGACGGCCTGGTTCTCGACGATGGGACGGCCGAAGGCGACACGGCCGCCCGCGTACTCCAGGGCGTACTCGTAGGCGGCGCGCGCGATGCCGAGCGCCTGCGCGCCCACGGTGGGCCGGCTCACCTCGAAGGTCGCCATGGCGGCCTGCCCCTTGGCCCGTCCGCCCTCGCGGGCGCGGGCCAGACGCGCCTCCAGCTTCTCCCTGCCGCCCAGCAGGCAGTGGCCCGGCACCCGCACCTCGTCCAGGAAGACGTCGGCGGTGTGCGACGCCCGCAGGCCCAGCTTTCTGATCTTGCGGCCGGCCTCCAGGCCGGGCGTGCCGGGCGGGACGATGAACGCCGCCTGGCCGCGCGCGCCGAGCTCCGGCTCCACCGAGGCCACCACCACGTGCACGTTGGCGATGCCGCCGTTGGTGATCCACGCCTTCTGGCCGCTGATCACCCACTCGTCCCTCGCCTCGTCGTACCGGGCGCGGGTGCGCATGGCCGAGACGTCGGATCCGGCCTCGGGCTCGGAGACGCAGAAGGCCGCCACCTTGGGGTCGTCCTCGTCGCCGAAGCACTGCGGAACCCACTCGGCGAGCTGGTCGGGGGTGCCGGCGGAGAAGATGCCCGCCACCGCCAGCGAGGTGCCGAACAGGGCCATGCCGATGCCGGCGTCGCCCCAGAACAGCTCCTCGTTGGCGATCTGGAGGGACAGGCCCGAGGGGTCGCCGTACATGTCGGCCAGGGACTCGAAGCCGTACAGGCCGATCCTCGCCGCCTCCTGTATGACGGGCCAGGGGGTCTCCTCCCGCTCGTCCCACTCGGAGGCGGCCGGGCGCACGACGTCGGCGGCGAAGCCGTGCACCCACTCGCGCAGGTCGCTCTGCTCCTCGGTGAGGTCGAGGCAGAAACCGCTCATGATCCGCGCTCGCTCCTCACGCCTTGGGGATGTCGAAGTAGCGGGTCAGGCCGGAGGCCAGGCCGACGTCGCCGGCCAGCTTCAGCCTGCGCGTCATGAACATCGTCACGGGGCTGGCGTTGCCGGAGACGAGCCTGAGGAACTCGGCGTCGCCCATGGTCAGGGTCACGCGCGGGTCGGTCTCGCCGCGGCCCTCGTGGACGGTGCAGGTGCCGCCGGAGATGGCGATCTCGCGGACGACCTCGCTCTCCCCGGTGACCTTCCAGCGGATCACGGCTTCCAGCGATCCGGCCCGCTCGGGGCGGAACTGCCGCTCCATGCGCCGGAAGACCTCGTCCAGTACGCGCATCCGCAGCTCGCCGCGCATGATCCCGTCGATCTCCTTGGTGGACAGGCCCTTGACGATCCGCGCGAACTCCTCGGGGGAGACGGCGGCGAAGTCGAGGGCGGCGAGGTCGGTCGGCTCCCGGCTGACGCCGTTGGTCATGGGGTTCCCCTTCACTCTTCTTACTCAAGAGTAAATTTACTGGTGAGTAAGATTACGACGCGGTAGGTAGGCTGGCAAGAGTGAGTGGCGAACGCAGGCGACGGGTGCCCCGGCGGATCCGGGAACAGCAGATCATCGACGTGGCGGTCCAGGTCTTCGCCAGGCGCGGATACCACCCCGCCTCGGTGGACGAGATCGCCGAGCTGGCGGGCATCTCCAAGCCGATGGTCTACCTCTACCTCGACTCCAAGGAGGGCCTGTTCCTGGCCTGCCTGCGCCGCGAGGCCGAGCGGCTGGTGGCGGCCTTCCAGGGCGCGGCGCGCGATGTGCGCACCCCGGAGCTGCGGCTGTGGGCGGGGCTGTCGGCGTTCTTCGCCTTCGTGGCCGAGCACCGCGACAGCTGGGTCGTCCTCCACCGCCAGGCGTCGCAGCTCAGCGAGGCCATCACCACGGAGGTCGCACAGGCCCGCCGCGCGGTCATGGCCGAGGTCGCGGGCCTGGTCCGGGACGGGATCGGCGAGGCCCTCGGGCCGGTCCCGGTCGCCGAGGAGGAGGCCGACTTCGTGGCCCACGCGCTGGTGGGGGCGGCGGACTCGCTCACCGACTGGATGGAGCGCCACCCCGGGGAGTCCCCCGAGCGGGTCACCCGGCGCCTGATGAACATGGTGTGGGTGGGCATGCGCAACGTGCTGGCCGGGGAGGTCTGGACACCTCCGGCGGATTCCGGTGCCCCGGGCCCGGCCGCGTCCGCCGGGAGGGCCGGGACACCGGAAACGTCCGGGACACCGGGAGCGTCCGGGGCACCGCAGGCGCCGGTGGCCCCGGAGCGCTCAGTCCAGGGCTGAGACCTCGCCGCGCAGGTGCTCGCGCCCCGTGCCGCCGTCACCGCGCAGCCCGAAGTCCCACAGCACGCCGGTGCCGGCGGACGCGGCCGGGCCCGTGGCACGGAAGCGCACCGCCGAGGGCAGCGGGACCGGGGTCCGGAAGGAGACGTCCACCCGGCAGGCGCCGGGCAGGTGCCTCTCCAGCGCCGCCAGACAGCGGGCCTTGGTCCACATGCCGTGCGCGATGGCGCGCGGGAAGCCGAACAGCCGCGCGGTGAGCGGGTGCAGATGGATCGGGTTGCGGTCGCCGGAGACGGCGGCGTACGCGCGCCCCGCCGAACCGGGCACCTCCCAGCGCTCCTCCAATACCGGACCGCCCGGAGCGCCGGACGCGGCCTTGCCGGAGCGGGCTCCGGCGCCCTGCGCGGGGCCGGCCGCCGCGCGCCCCCGGCGCAGATACGTGCTGACCGACCGCCACACCGTACGGGTCCCGTCGTCGGCCTCGGCCGTCACGTCGAAGGCGGTGCCCTTCGGGTGCGGTCGCAGGTCCCCGGCCCACACCCGGTAGGTGAGCCGCTCCCCGGCCTCGACCGGCCTGTGCCGGTCGATCCGGTTGGCGATGTGCACCAGCCCGAGCAGCGGCAGCGGGAAGTCCCGCCGGGTCATCAGCGACATCGCCAGCGGAAAGGCGACGATGTGCGGGTACGTCACGGGCAGCCGGGCGGCGTCGGCGAAGCCGCAGACCTCGGCGTAGCGGCGCAGCCGCTCCGGGTCGGCCGCGACATCGCGCAGCACCAGTCGCCGTGCCGGCAGCGGACGGCCCCTCGTACCGCCGGACTTGGGCAGCATCGCGCGGACGTACAGCCCGGCCGTGCCCGGCGCGGACGGCAACTCCAGCGTCTCCGGCTCCCCGCGGCCGGCGCTCCCCGCGCCCCCGGCGCCCTCCGTGCCCTCTGGTCCCTTCACGTCCTCCACGCCCCCTCACGCTCCCAGCAGGGACTGGCCGCACACCCGCAGTACCTGGCCGCTGACCCCGCCGCTGCCGGGCGAGGCGAGATAGGCGACGGCCTCGGCCACGTCGACGGGCTGCCCGCCCTGCTTCATGCTGTTCATACGGCGGCCCGCCTCCCTCACGAACAGGGGCACCGCCGCCGTCATCCTCGTCTCGATGAAGCCCGGGGCCACCGCGTTGACGGTGACGCCGCGTTCGGCCACGACCGGGGCGAGGGCCTGGACCAGCCCGATCAGCCCTGCCTTGCTCGCCGCGTAGTTGGTCTGCCCGACGTTGCCCGCGATGCCGCTGATGGAGGAGGTGCACACGATCCGGCCGCCCTCGCGCAGCACCGGCTCCCCGGACTCCCGGAGCTCCAGCAGGCGTTCGGTCAGGCGCTCCACCGCGGTGAGGTTGACCGCGATCACCGAGTCCCACTTCGCGGCGTCCATCCGGCCCAGGGTCTTGTCGCGGGTGATGCCCGCGTTGTGCACCACGACGTCCACGCCGCCGTGACGGTCGCTCAGGTGCTCCGCCAGGGCGTCGGCGGCACCGTCGGCGGTGATGTCCAGCTCCAGCGCGTCCCCGTCGATCCGCCCGGCCAGCTCGCGCAGCTCCCCGCCCTGGCCGGGCACGTCCAGGCAGACCACCGTCGCCCCGTCCCGGGCCAGAGTCCCGGCCACCACCGCGCCGATGCCGCGCGCCGCTCCGGTGACCACGGCCGTCCTCCCCTGAAGCGGGCGCTCCCAGTCGGCCGGCGCGGCACCTCCCGCGACCGGTTCCCCGATCCGGAGCACCTGGCCGGAGACGTAGGCGGAACGGGCCGAGAGCGCGAAGCGCAGGGTGGACTCCATCGCGTCCTCCGCGCCGGGCGCGACGAGCAGCAGGTGCGCGGTCGCCCCGCGCCGCAGCTCCTTGCCGACCGAGCGCACGAAGCCCTCCAGCGCCCGCTGGGCGGCGGCCTGCCGCACCCCGCCGGCCGCCTCGGGCGGGGTGCCCAGGACCACGACCCGGCCGCAGGGAGCCAGTGAGCGGATCCGCGGGTGGAAGAAGTCGTGCAGGGCGCGCAGCCCGCCGCTGTCGGTGATGCCGGTGGCGTCGAAGACCAGCGCGGCGGGGGCGTCCCGCGAACCGGAGGGGCCGCCGGAGGCGCCCGGCAGCGCGGCCACCAGTTCGCGCAGCGGCCCGGTCAGCCGGCCGCCCCCGGCGCCGTCCACGACCACCGGGCCGGACAGGACGGGACGGCCCGGGCGGTGGCGCTCCAGGATCTCCGGGCGCGGCAGCCCCAGGCGCCGGGCCAGGAGCGCCCCGGGTCCGGAGGCCGTCAGTTTCTGGTAGCGATCCACCATTGATTTCTCCTTACGCATGAGTAAGTTTACTCCGAAGTAAGTAGAGAGGTTTCCTACCACAAGGAGTGGTGGCCATGGCAACGGCCGTCCGCCGCGTCGCGATCGTCGGCAGCAACCGCATCCCCTTCGCCCGGGCGGACGGGCCCTACGCCACCGCCTCCAACCAGGAGATGCTCTCCGCCGCCCTGGCCGGCCTGATCGAGCGCCACGGCCTGCGCGGCGAGGTGCTGGGGGAGTTCGCCGCGGGAGCGGTCCTCAAGCACAGCCGGGACTTCAACCTGGCCCGGGAGGTGGTGCTCGGCAGCACGCTGGACCACCGCACTCCCGCCTACGACGTCCAGCAGGCCTGCGGAACGGGCCTGGAGACCGTCATCCTCGTGGCCAACAAGATCGCCCTGGGGCAGATCGAGTGCGGTGTCGCCGGCGGTGTGGACACCGCCAGCGACGCACCGCTGGGCGTCAACGACGACCTGCGGAAACTGCTGCTCAAGGCCCGCCGGGCCCGCTCCCTGCCCCAGCGCCTGGGCGCCCTGGCCGGCCTGCGCCCCCGGCACGCCGTCCCCGACATCCCCCGCAACGCCGAGCCGCGCACCGGCCTGTCGATGGGCGAGCACGCCGCCCGCACCGCCGCCGAGTGGGGCATCGCCCGCGCCGACCAGGACGCCCTGGCCGCCACCAGCCACCAGCGCCTGGCCGCCGCCTACGAGCGCGGCTTCCTCGACGACCTGGTCACCCCGTTCCGGGGCCTGGAGCGGGACCAGAACCTGCGTCCGGACAGCACGCCGGATAAACTCGCCCGCCTCAAGCCGGTGTTCGGCGGGGGCGAGGGGGCCACCATGACCGCCGGAAACTCCACCCCGCTGTCCGACGGCGCCTCCACCGTGCTGCTGGCGAGCGAGGAGTGGGCCGCCGAGCGCGGCCTGCCGGTGCTGGCCTACCTCACCCATTCACGAGCCGCCGCCGTCGACTTCGTCGACGGCCCCGACGGACTGCTCATGGCACCGGCGTACGCCGTGCCGAAGCTGCTCCAGGGCGCCGGGCTGAAGCTGGGCGACCTCGATCTGTACGAGATCCACGAGGCGTTCGCCTCCCAGGTCCTGGCCACCCTCGCCGCCTGGGAGGACGAGGACTTCTGCGTCCGCCGCCTGGGCCTGCCCGGCCCGCTGGGCACCGTCGACCGCGACCGGCTCAACGTCGCCGGCTCCTCCCTCGCCGCCGGGCACCCCTTCGCCGCCACCGGCGGCCGGATCGTGGGAACCCTCGCCAAGCTGCTCCACGAGAAGGCCGCCGAGCGCGGCGGACCCGGCGACGGGGGAGAGCCGACCGTACGCGGTCTGATATCGATCTGCGCCGCGGGCGGACAGGGCGTGACCGCGATCCTCGAACGCTGACCGCCGGGCCCGTACGAACCACCGCCCGTACGGGCCCGCCCCTTTCCCCACTCCTCTCCCC
>NZ_JAKMAY010000296.1:0-6567 GCF_022015835.1 Streptomyces sp. ICN903
GGGCCGGGGGCCGTGCGGGTGAGGGCGACGCTACCGCCTCGACGGTTGACTACGCGCGTAGAGCGTTTTCCGTGCGGTGGGCCCGGCCGGAAGAGGGCCACCGCGGGCGGTGCGGTCCTCTTCCGGCCGGGCCCGTGCCGGGGCCGGAGCGGAGGGCGGGGAGGGTCAGGACTCGGTGCTGACCTTGATCTCGCCGCTGACGATGCCCTCGCGGGCCTCCTTCACGGCCTCCTGCAGCTCGGTCATCTCGGTGAAGGCCGGGTTGGAGTCGGACAGGTTCACACCGCCGGACTTCAGGTCGAAGCGGCTCTCACCGCTCATCGGCTCACCGTTCTGCACGGACTCGACCAGGTTGTAGACCGCGCCGGAGACGTCCTTGGTCATGGAGGTCAGGATGTTGTCCTTGTACTTGGCCAGCGTCTTCTGCTCGTACTGGTCGGAGTCGACGCCGATGACCCACTTGTCCTTGGCGGCTACCGCCTCGATGACGCCCTGGCCCGCGAGGCCGGCGGCGTGGTAGATCACGTCGGCCTTGGCGTCGAGCTGACCGCGGGCGGCCTCCTTGCCGAGGTCCGGCTTGGAGAAGCCGTCCATGTTCGGCGGCTGGGTCAGGTACTGGGTCTTGACCTCGATGGACTTGTCGGTGTCCTTCACGCCCTGGACGAAGCCCGCCTCGAACTTCTTGATCAGCGGGACCTCGACGCCGCCGACGAAGCCGACGACCTTGGACTCGGTGGCCTTGGCCGCGGCCACGCCCGCCAGGTAGGAGCCCTCCTCCTCGCTGAAGACGAGGTTGGCGACGTTGTCCGCCTGGACGGTGTTGTCGTCGATCAGGCCGAAGGTGGTCTTCGGGAACTTCTCGGCGACCTCCTCGATCGGCTTGGCGTAGGCGAAGCCCACACCGATCACGGGGTTGTAGCCCTGGCGGGCGAGGTCGGTGAGGCGCTGGACCTTGTCGGCGTCCGACTCGCCGTCGGAGGGCTCGACGTCCTCTCCGCCGATGCCGAAGTCCTTCTTCGCCTTCTCGAAGCCGGCGTAGGCGGCGTCGTTGAACGACTGGTCGCCACGGCCGCCGACGTCGTAGGCGAGGGCTATGCCCTTGCCCTTCTTGGCGGAGTCGGAGGAGTCCGAGGAGGCGGACTCGGTGGATGTGCTGCCACACGCGGTGGCGCTGAGGGCGAGGGCCGCGGCGGTGCCGACCGCGGCAGCGAGCTTGCTTACCCGGCGCAAGAGGACTTCCCTTCGCTCGAAGCGCCTCCGTTGGCGCTGGCTTCCGCCGCATCGTAACGCGCGTAGATGCCAGGAAAAGGGCTCTTGCGGAGCCGTTATCAGTTCGGTGTTAACGGGTGGTGCCCGCACCCTTGTGGAGGGTGACGCGGAGGCGTCCCGCAGGGTGCCGGGCATCGCGGGCACCGGACGCGGGCCCAGGTCGAGGGGGGTGGCGCCGAGGCCGCGTCCTTCCGCCCGGCCATCCCCCACCTGCGCTTTCCCCTCCGCCGCGGAGGCCGGGCGGCAGAGGCGGCGGGCCCGGGAGCGCGAGGGCCGGAGGGTGGGGGCGCCCCGTCGGCCGCCGCCCGGGGAGCGGCGTGAGACTGGTCACGTGCCGGCTCCCCCGGCCGGGCCGAGCAACCGGCCGCGGGGCCACGGCCCTTGGGCACACGTCCCGTACGGCCCCCGCCGTACGGCCCCGCGCGCCCGCGCCCTATTCGCGCTCGGCGTCCAGCAGGGCGGCGGCCGTGAACAGCTCCACGCCCGCCGCGATGGCGCTCTCGTCGACGTCGAAGTCGCCCTGGTGCAGGTCGCGCGGCGCGCGGTCGCCCGGCGGGCGCACCCCGAGGCGGGCCATCGCGCCGGGGACGTGCTCCAGGTACCAGGAGAAGTCCTCGCCGCCCAGGCTCTGTTCGGTGTCCTCGACCGAGCCGTGGCCGCGCCGGGAGACCATGGCGTCACGCAGCAGTTCGGCGGTGGCCCGCTCGTTGACCACCGGGGGGACGCCGCGGATGTAGTTGAGTTCGAACTTGGCTCGGTGCAGCGTGGCGACCTCGTCGATCGCCGCGTGCACCAGGTCGGGCGCGATCCGCCAGGCGGGCAGGTCCAGGCAGCGGATGGTGCCGGACAGCTCGGCGTGCTGCGGGATGACGTTGGGGGCGTGGCCCGCCTCCAGCCGCCCCCAGGTCAGGGCGAGCCCGGCGCGGGTGTCCACGCGGCGGGAGAGCACCGCCGGGACCTCGGTGACGATCTTGGCCGCCGCCGTGACCAGGTCGGTGGTCAGGTGCGGGCGCGCGGTGTGGCCGCCGGGGCCGTCGAGGGAGAGTTCCAGCCGGTCGCAGGCGGAGGTGATGGGGCCGGCGCGCAGGCCGATGCGCCCGGCCTCGACCTTGGGGTCGCAGTGGACGGCGAGGATCCGGCCCACCCCCTCCAGCACCCCGGCCTCGATGGCGTCGGTCGCGCCGCCCGGCAGCACCTCCTCGGCGGGCTGGAACAGCAGCCGCACCGAGTGCGGCAGCTCGCCTCGGCGTGCCAGATCGGCCAGGACGATCCCGGCGCCGAGCACGGCGGTGGTGTGGACGTCGTGGCCGCAGGCGTGTGCCCGGTCGGGGACCGTCGAGCGGTAGGGGACGGTCTTGGTGTCGGGGATGGGGAGCGCGTCGATGTCGGCGCGCAGCGCCAGCATCGGGCGCACGCTCGCCTTGGCGTCCGCCCCGCCGGGGTGGATGTCGCAGATCAGTCCCGTGCCGCCGGGAAGCACCCGGGGGGTGAGCCCGGCCTTCTCCAGCCGCTCCCGGATGGCGGCGGTGGTCCGGAACTCCTGGTGGCCCAGCTCGGGGTGCATGTGCAGGTCCCGGCGGAAGGCGATGAGCTCGGCACGGAGGGCCTCCGGCACGGCGCCGGGCAGCGGCGTCTCACCGGTGGTCCGGATACTGGACTCTGGCGACAACAACTGGCTCACCCTGTCGAGGGTAAGCCCAGGTGACAGCCGTGTGCAGAGAGAACGGTGAAAGTTCACCCTCCGTAGGGGAGAAAAAACGAATCAGCGGTCGCATACGGCCTGGTGCGGATGGGTATGACCTTCGATTCCGCTCGTCCCGGCCCGTTCCGCTATGTGGGACGGCGCGGTGGCCGCGGTCACGAGGCGGGCGGGGCCGACGGCAGCCGCCGCACCCCCCGCGCGGTGCCGGTGACGCCCGAGAGGAACCCCCGGGCACGCGGCGAGGCGCCCTCCGTCAGCCAGGCCGGGTCCACATCGCAGACCGCGACCGTCACCCCGGTGCCGGCCAGGGCCAGCGGGAGGGTGTGGACGACGGTGGAGGGGAAGCTCACGATGGTGCGGCCGATGGGGCCGCGGCGGGCCACCAGTTCCAGCGGGAGGTCCGGCCGTACGATCTCCAGCCCCGTCCCGGCCGCTATCCGGTGCAGCTTGTCCGCGCTCTCGCGGCGGTGGGCGAAGTAGCGGGTGGCGCCGTGCTCCCGGGTCAGGGAGGCGACGGCCTCCAGATAGCGTTCGGGGTCCACCACACCGGTCTCCACCAGTGAGGTGCCGACCAGGTCGGTGCCGCCGGTGAGCGCGGGCGGGCCGAAGCGGGCGCGGGTCCAGGCGAAGTCGTTGCGGGTGACCGACACGTGTTCGGGCGCCTCGACCGGCATCGAGCTGAACACCTCGACCCGCTGCCGCGCCGACGGTGTCATCCGGCGGCGGGCGGAGACGGAGACGGGCGCGAAGAGCGCGGCGCGCGCCCCCTGCCTCCCCTTGCGGTGCCAGCGCACCAGGCGCTCGCCGCGGGCGAGCTGGGTGACGAACTCCATGGTGGCCGTCCCGTCGTCGACCACCACCACTCCCCCCGGGCCTCCCGGGGCGGCCGGTCCCCCCGGCCCGGCTCCCTCGGTGCGGGCCAGGGAGAGCAGCAGCTGCACGTACCGCGAGAACGGGTCGCCCACCACTATCCGCGCGGCGCGGCGCAACGGGCCCAGCAGGGAGGCGACCGTCCTCAGCGGCGCGCCCGCGCCGCCGCGCGCCTCCTCCCAGCGGACCGCGATCCCCTCGTCGCGCGCCAGCTCGGCCATCCGCCGCAGCTGGCCGCGTGTCATCGCCTCCCGCGGCGGCAGGACGACCACGGTGAGGCCGCGCTCCCCCTCCTCCGCGCCCCGTACGGTGTGGGCCCACTCCAGGACGTTGAGGAGCTGCACCGGGCTCTCGACGAAGGCGAGGGTGCCCGAGCGGCGCCCGGCGCGCCCGAGGATCCCCGGAGCGCGGCCGGGACGCGCCCCCCGACGCGCCTCGGCCGTGCCCGGCGTACCCGGCCTCCGGGCCGGCTGCGGCGGGACCCCGCCCGGGGTCCCGCCGGGGACTGCGCCTGCGCTCACCCTGGATCGCCCCGTCAGCCCGTCGTTCCCGTCAGACCGCTGCCGGCTCGCGGCCGGCGGCGGTCTCCTCGGCCTCGGCCACGACGCCCTTGACCCGGCGCAGCTTCTTCATCGGCCCGATCTCGCTGTCGTAGACCTTCTTCACGCCGTCGCCGAGGGACTCCTCGATGGTGCGGATGTCGCGCACCAGGCGCTGCAGGCCCTGCGGCTCGACGGAGGCGGCCTGGTCGGAGCCCCACATCGCGCGGTCCAGGGTGATGTGGCGCTCGACGAAGGCGGCGCCCAGCGCGACGGCGGCCAGCGTGGTCTGCAGGCCCGTCTCGTGGCCGGAGTAGCCGATCGGCACGTTGGGGTACTCGGCCTGCAGGGTGTGGATCATCCGCAGGTTGAGCTCCTCGGCCTTGGCCGGGTAGGTGCTGGTGGCGTGGCAGAGCACGATGTTCTCGCTGCCCAGCACCTCCACCGCGTGCCGGATCTGCTTCGGCGTGGACATGCCGGTGGAGAGGATGACGGTGCGGCCGGTGGCGCGCATGGCGCGCAGCAGCTCGTCGTCGGTCAGGGAGGCGGAGGCCACCTTGTAGCAGGGCACGTCGAACTTCTCCAGGAAGGCGACGGACTCCACGTCCCACGGGGAGGCGAACCAGTCGATGCCCCTCTTCTTGCAGTAGGCGTCGATGGCCCGGTAGCCCTCCTCGTCGAACTCGACGCGGTGGCGGTAGTCGATGTAGGTCATCCGGCCCCAGGGGGTGTCGCGCTCGATGTCCCACTGGTCGCGCGGGGTGCAGACCTCCGGGGTGCGCTTCTGGAACTTCACGGCGTCGCAGCCGGCGTCGGCGGCGGCGTCGATCAGGGCGAACGCGTTCTCCAGGTCGCCGTTGTGGTTGATGCCGATCTCGCCGGTGACGTAGACCGGGTGGCCCGGGCCCACGGTCTTGGCGCCGAGGGTACGGAGGCGGGGGCTGGTCATGCTCAAGACAGTTCCTTTCCGAGGATCCACGAGGCGATCTCGCGGATCGCACCGGCCCCTCCGGGAGTGGAGGTGACCGCGCGGGCTGCGCCGCGTACGACGTCGTGGGCGCTGGCCACGGCGACGGGCCAGCCGACCAGGCCGAAGCACGGCAGGTCGTTGACGTCGTTTCCGACGTAGAGCACGCGCTCCGGCGCGATGCCCTGCTCCTCGCACCACTGCTTGAGGGCGAGGTCCTTCCGGTCGACGCCGTGGAGCACGGGGATCCGCAGCTTGCGGGCCCGTGCGGCGACCACCGGGTTCTCCTCCGTGGACAGGATCAGCAGCGGCAGTCCGGCGCGGCGCAGGGCGGCGATGCCGAGCCCGTCGCCGCGGTGGACCGCGACCGTCTCCCGTCCGTCGGAGTCGACGTACACCCGGTCGTCGGTCTGGGTGCCGTCGAAGTCGAGTACGACCGCGTCGACGTCGTCGCGGGCCGGAAGCGCGCCGGGGCGCCCGTCCGTCCCGCCGTCGAGCAGCGGTGCCAGCGCGCGGGCGCGGGCGAGGTCGTGCGGGTCGTCGACCTCCAGCACGCGCGCCGGGTCGGTGCGCACCAGCTCGGTGCGGCCGAAGAAGCGGTGCCCGGCCTCGCGGAAGCCGTCGGCGCGCATCGCGTAGGCGGCGCCGGTCTCCAGCAGGTCCTGCGGCCGGTCCTGGCGGCGCGGGCGGTAGGCCTTGTCGTGGTTGACGCCGTGCCCGCCGCCCGCGGCGCCGTCGTCCTCCCCGGTGTCCCCGTCGCGCCAGACGAAGCCGTGGAAGGGGGCGACGGTCAGCGCGCTGTCGGCGCCGCCGGCCACCGCGGCGGCCACGCCCTCGACGTCCTCGCGGGTGAGGAAGGGGCTGGTGCACTGCACCAGCAGCACCACCTCGGCCGCCCGCCCGTGCCGCTCGGCGTGGACGTCCATGGCGTGCAGGACGGCGGCCTCGCTGGTGGCGGTGTCGCCCGCGATGCCGGCGGGCCGCCGCACGACCTCGGCGCCCGCGCCGCGGGCGGCCTCGGCGATGGCCTCGTCGTCGGTGGAGACGACCGTGTGCGTCACGCCCCGCGCCGCCAGGCACTCCCGTACCGCGCGCACCACCAGCGGCACTCCCCCGACGGTGGCGAGGTTCTTCGCGGGCACGCCCTTGGATCCGCCGCGGGCGGGGATCACGGCGAGGACGACAGGGGTGCCGGGGCTGCCGGGGGTACTCGGGGACAC
>NZ_JAKMAY010000297.1:0-6541 GCF_022015835.1 Streptomyces sp. ICN903
GCCGAAGCGCCCCCGGCACATCCCCTCCGAAACGGGCGGCCGCCAGCACCACCGCCCCGGTGTCCCCGAAGCCGGGCATGCCGGTCGCCAGCAGAGCCCGCTCGGGCGTACGCCCCGCTCGCAGCTCACCTGCCACCGCCGAGCACAGGGCGATGACGGCGGCCTCTCTGGCCGCTCCCGCACGGCGCCGCTCCCGTACGCGCAACCGACGGGCGAGCAGCGGCGCCGCCACAGCACCGGCCAGCAGCGGCAGCACCGACTCCCCCAGCAACGCCAGCAGGGCACCGCCCACCGGACACCACCCCGCGGAACCCACCCGGGCCCCCAGTCCGCGCACCGTCCGGACGGCGGCCTCCACGGCACCGGCTGCCGGGCCGCCCCACCGGGACACCGGCTCGGCGCCGCCGGGGCACAGCAGCCGAGCCCTCCGCAACCCCTCGCCGGGGCGGCCCAGGAGCCTGCTCATCGCTCCGGCGCACACCATCGCCGCGCACACCGAACCCGCGTACACCACCTCGGGCTGCGCACCCGCCTGCGCACCGGCCGCCGTCACAGCGCACCACCGCCCCGTGCGCACAGCCGCTCCAGCCGCAGCCAGCCCCGCTCCCGCACGAAGCCGTCCGGCCCCCAAACGGCGGCGGGCACCGTCACCACCAGGCCGTACCGGTCCTGCTCCAGCACATGGATCTCGGCGATCCGTCTCCGGCCCCGGCGATCCCGCACCAGATGGACCACCACCGACAGCGCCGCCGCGAGCTGGCTGTGCAGCGCCGTCCGGTCGAGCCCCGCCGTGGTGCCCAGCGCCTCCAGCCGGGCCGGTACGTCGGCCGCCGCGTTGGCGTGGACCGTCCCGCAGCCCCCTTCGTGGCCTGTGTTGAGCGCGGCCAGCAGATCCGTCACCTCCGCTCCGCGCACCTCGCCGACGACGAGCCGGTCCGGCCGCATGCGCAGCGCCTGCCGCACCAGGTCCCGCAGGGTGACACGGCCTACGCCCTCCTGGTTGGCCGGACGCGTCTCCAGCCGCACCACATGCGGATGGTCGGGGCGCAGTTCGGCCGAGTCCTCGGCCAGGACGATCCGCTCCCTCGGCCCCACCAGTCCCAGCAGGCTCGACAGCAAGGTCGTCTTCCCCGACCCCGTCCCACCGCTGACCAGGAACGACAGCCTGGCGTCAAGGACCGCCCCCAGCAGCGCCTCCCCGCCCGGGGGCACCGTTCCGGCCGCCACCAGCTCCGGCAGGGCGAAGGCTCGAGGGCGGGCCACCCGCAGGGACAGGCATGTGCAGCCGACCGCCACCGGGGGCAGTACCGCGTGCAGCCGGGTGCCGTCCGGGAGCCGGGCGTCCACCCATGGGTGGGCGTCGTCCAGCCGCCGTCCCGCCGAGGTGGCCAGCCGCTGGGCGAGTCTGCGTACCGCCGCCGCGTCGGGAAAACGGACGGCGGTCCGCTCCACTCCGCCGCCGCGGTCCACCCAGACCTCGTCCGGAGCGGTCACCAGGACGTCCGTGACCTCAGGCTCGGCCAGCAGCGGCTCCAGCGGACCGGCACCGACCATCTCCGACCGCAGCGCCTCCACCACGCCCAGCACCGCGCTGTCCCCGAGAAGCCGCCCCTGAGCCCGCAGCGCCGCCGCGACCCGGGCGGGCGTGGGTTCCGCACCGGCTTCCGCCAGCCGCAGACGCACCGCGTCCACCAGCGTCCGCGGAGCCGGCGCCCCACCGTAAGCATCCGCCCGCGCATGCGCGTCCGCTTCCTCGCGCGTCCTCCTCAAAGCCTCCGTACGCGCGCTCACGCGGCCACGCTCCCCCGGCCGCCGGCGGGCCGGGCCCCGCCCTCCGGCAGGGCGCGGGCCCAGAACTCCGCACAGAACCGGGCCAGCGGACCTCGCGTGTCCGCTCCGGGCGGCCGGCCCGCGTCCACCGCGGCCGACAGTCCTGTCTCGGAGGGCATTTCGCCGGCGAGGCTCAGCCCCAGCAGCCGGGCGATCTCCTCGCCGTCCAGCCCCGGCCCGAAGGGGCCTCGCACCACCGCCCGCAGGTCCCGCAGCACCAGGCCGGCCCGGGAGGCGACCCGCTGCGTCGCCGCGACGGCCCGCAGCTCGGCGGGTACGACCAGCAGGCCGAGGTCGAGTTGCGCCAGCACATCGGCGACCGTCTCGTCCAGCCGCCGCGGCAGGTCGACCACCACCACTCCACCACGCCGTCTGGCCGCCCCCAGGACCGCTCGCACCGCCTCCGGCGGGACGGCCGCGCTCTCCCCCCTGTCCCAGCTGAGCAGCCGCAGACCGTGCAGCCTGGGCAGGGACTCCTCCAGAGCCGCACCGCCGACCCGACCGCGCGAGTCGGCGAACGCGGGCCAGCGCAGGCCCTCCGCCCGTTCCCCTCCGAGGAGGATGTCGAGCCCGCCGCCGAGCGGATCGCCGTCGACGAGCATCGTGCGGTGCCCGGCACGCGCGGCCGTGAGGGCCAGCGCACAGGCCAGGGTGGAGGCCCCGGCGCCGCCGCGGCCTCCCATCACCCCGACGGTCAGCGCCTGCCGCCCCACCCCCTCGGCCGCGTCGGCGATCCGGCCGGTGAGCCACGACTCGCCGTCGGGCAGGAGCACCACGTGCTCCGCTCCGATCCCCACACCGCGCCGCCAGACGCCGGGGTCGTCCAGATCCCGGCCGATGAGCAGCACCCCCGGTCGGCGCGCGGGCGCACGCGCCGACCGGTACAGCGCATCGGCCCGGTCGTCACCGACCAGCACCAGCGGAGCGCTCTCCCACCGTCCCGGGCCCGGCGGTGCCCCGTGCTCCACCTCCGCCTCGGCCCCGGCCGCCGCGCACAGGCGCAGCAGATCGTCCAGCAACTTCTCGTCCTCGGTGACGATCAGGATGCTTCCGGTCACGTCCCGTTCCCCTTCCGGATTCTCGCTCTCCAGTTCGCGGCGGACCCGCGAACTTCGCGCTCAATCACCGTGCCGGGGAACGGAAAAACTCGATGATCTTGGTCTAAATGTGTGGACAACTCGGCAGTTGTGAATAACTCGCTCACTCAAACGAGCGACTCCGCATGAGCGGACTGACGAATACGGAGAGTGACCGGTCGCAGAAGGAGAGGGCCGGTGCCACCGCGGACCGAGGGAGGGGAGGAGAGGAGCCCGAAGACACGAAAACGCGTCCGGACATGCGACGACCCCCGCCGGGGGGGAGAGCGGGGGTCGTCTCCACGGCCGACTCGGGGGGGGAGGAGCCGGACCGGGGTAGCACGGTCGCGAACGATCCGTGACTTCCATGGTGTACCCGAGAGCCTTCTCAGGCAAACCCACGCGCCCTACCTTACGCCGAATGGTGGGCGCATATGCTCAACCTCGTGGAAAACCACTCGCTGCCGCGCACCGCTGCCTTCTTCGACCTGGACAAGACGGTCATTGCGAAGTCGAGCACGCTCACCTTCGGCAAGTCCTTCTACCACGGCGGGCTGATCAACCGGCGCGCCGCACTGCGCACCGCGTACACGCAGTTCGTGTTCCTCGCCGGGGGCGCCGACCACGACCAGATGGAGCGGATGCGCGCCTACCTGTCCGCGATGTGCCGCGGCTGGAACGTCCAGCAGGTCAGGGAGATCATCGCCGAGACCATCCACGAGCTCATCGACCCGATCATCTACGACGAGGCCGCCTCCCTCATCGAGGAGCACCACCTCGCCGGGCGCGACGTCGTGATCGTGAGCACCTCCGGCGCGGAGGTGGTCGAGCCGATCGGTGAGCTCATAGGCGCGGACCGCGTCGTGGCGACGCGCATGGTCGTCGAGGACGGCTGCTTCACCGGCGAGATCGAGTACTACGCGTACGGCCCGACCAAGGCGGAGGCCGTCCGCGAGCTGGCGGAGTCCGAGGGGTACGACCTCTCGCGCTGCTACGCCTACAGCGACTCGGCCACCGACATCCCCATGCTGGAGGCGGTCGGCCACCCGCACGCCGTCAACCCCGACCGGGCGCTGCGCCGGGAGGCGGTGTCCCGGGACTGGCCGATCCTCACCTTCCAGCGCCCGGTGCGCCTCAAGCAGCGGGTGCCCTCCCTCACCATGCCGCAGCGCCCCGCGCTGGCCGCCGCGGTGGCGGTGGGCGCGGCGGCGGCGACCGCCGGCCTGGTCTGGTACGCCGGCCGGCGGCGCGCCCGTCTCCACACGGCCTGAGCACCGCCGTCCTCCGGCGGGGCCTGCGGCCCCTTATGCGCCTCTACGACGGTCCATGTGCGCCTACAGGGCATTTGAGGGGTAAAGCAAAGCTCTGCGGCGAGAGGTTCCGCTTCATCACCGTTTGGGGTACAAAGGAGTCAACGGCCCGCGAGACCTGGCCGATCCCACCCGAAAGGGGGGTCGGCGCGGACGAAGGCCCCACGGACCGAGCATGGAAGCCGGGAACCCACGCGCAGCAGACCCGCGATAGGGCCGGCCGCACCAGGGCCGGGCGAAGTCCCACCTGATGACGGCGATACCGTGCACGCCTGGTACCCCGGCGGACGTGCCAGCGGCGACACCGACCTCGCGCCGGTGCCGCCGCATCACTGTGCGGGGAGCTTCGGTGACGCCTCCCGGGCCCCCGCCGGGTTCCCCGGCGTCAGGCCGCCCCGCGCTGAAGGGCCTCACAGACCGCGGTGCTCTCCCTCGCGCCCAGCTCCACCGCCCGGCCGCAGTGGCCGATCCATCCCGCCACTCCCTCCGGGGTGCCGGAGACGTATCCCTTCAGCGCCTCGGCATAGGCGCCGGCGCCCTGCTCGGCGTGACCGACCTCCGAGGGACAGACGGACTTCGGGTCCAGACCGCCGCCGATCAGCACGATCCGCTCCGCCGCCCGGGCGACCAGGCCGTTGTGCGTGCCGAAGGGCCGCAGGGCCATCAGCTCGCCGTGCACCACCGCCGCCACCACCAGCGCGGGCGCGGATGTGCCCGCGACGACGAGCTGCGCCAGGGCGTCCAGCCGGGCCGAGACCTCGGCGGCGTCCGGCAGCGCCGGCCCGGCCACCAGTGTCTCCTCCACCGGCTCGCCCGCCAGCCGCGGCCGACCCACCCGGTCGCCCTCCGCCTCTCCGCCCGCCGCCACCAGATGGAGCCTGGCCAGCACCCGCAGGGGCGACTGCCGCCACACGTCCAGCAGTTGGCCCGCCTCCGCGGTCGCCCGCAGGGCCGCGCCGACCGTGCGCGCCTCGGCGTCCGCACCGAAGTCGCTGCGGCGGCGCACCTCCTCCAGCGGCCAGTCGGCGCCGTCGAGCGCCGCCGAGGCGCGGGCGCCCCGCAGCACCGCCTCGGCGGTGACCTCGCTGCTGCGCCGCCGCATCACCCGGTGCCCGTACACCCGGTCCACGGCCTTGCGCACCGATTCGACGGAGTCGGCGACGCCGGGCAGCGAGCCCAGCGCGGCGAGGGGATCAGCAGTCTTAGGCATGTCTAGACCCTACGCACCCCCGAAGGCGTGAACGCCCCACGATCGAGTGGTCTTCTTCACGCGGTCCCCCTCCGTGCCGCGGGTCCCCCACTACGCTTCCGACCATGAAAATCGCTTTCGTAGGAAAGGGCGGCAGCGGCAAGACGACGCTGTCCTCGCTGTTCGTCCGTCACCTCGCCGCCCAGCACCTCCCCGTCGTCGCCGTGGACGCCGACATCAACCAGCACCTGGGCGTCGCGCTGGGCCTGGACGAGGAGGAGGCGGCCGCCCTGCCCGCGATGGGCGCCCACCTTCCGCTGATCAAGGAGTACCTGCGCGGCACCAACCCCCGGATCGCCTCGGCCGGGACGATGATCAAGACGACTCCGCCCGGCGAGGGGTCCCGGCTGCTGCGGATCACCGAGGACAACCCCGTGTACGACGCCTGCGCCCGCCGCGTCCGGCCCGGCGGTGTCCCCGACGGCGGCGACGTACGGCTGCTGGCCACCGGTCCCTTCACCGAGGCGGATCTGGGCGTGGCCTGCTACCACTCCAAGGTCGGCGCCGTCGAGCTGTGCCTGAACCACCTGGTCGACGGGCGCGGGGAGTTCGTGGTCGTCGACATGACGGCGGGCTCGGACTCCTTCGCCTCCGGGATGTTCACACGCTTCGACATGACGTTCCTGGTGGCCGAGCCGACCCGCAAGGGCATGGCGGTCTACCGGCAGTACAAGGAGTACGCCCGGGACTACGACGTCCAGCTGCGCGTGGTTGGCAACAAGGTGCAGGGCCAGGACGACCTGGACTTCCTGCACGCGGAGGCCGGGGACGACCTGCTGGTGACCGTCGGGCACTCCGACTGGGTGCGCGCGATGGAGAAGGGCCGTGTCCGGCCCTTCTCCGAGCTGGAGGACGCGAACCACAAGGCGCTGCGCATGATGCAGGAGACGGCGGACGCGTCGTACGGGCTGCGCGACTGGGAGCGCTACACCCGGCAGATGGTGCACTTCCACCTGAAGAACGCCGAGAGCTGGGGCAACGCGAAGACGGGAGCCGACCTGGCGGCCCAGGTCGATCCCGCCTTCGTGCTCCGCGAGGAGCCGGCCCCCACCTCCCGGACCGCCTGAGTCGGCTCC
>NZ_JAKMAY010000298.1:0-6520 GCF_022015835.1 Streptomyces sp. ICN903
CCGCGGGAGTGGCGCGTACGGGCCTGCGGGGGCGCGCTGGTGGCGGCGGGCGCGGCGGCGGCCGTACTGCCGGTGGTGCTGGACCTGCCGTACCGGGTGGCCGTGGTGCTGCTGGTGGCGCTGGTGGTGGTGCTGCTGGCCGTCTCGGTGGGCCCGCCCCTGCCGGGCGCGGCCGGGGCGTCCTCGGTGACCGCGCTGGTGGCGGCGGTGGTGGCGGCCGTGGCGGTGAGCGGCTGGTCCCTGGCCGAAACGGCGATGACGGTGGCCGTCCTGGGCGCGCTGGCCGCCGCCTTCGCCGGGGCCGCGGTGACCGCGCGCGCCACCGTCGCGGTGGGGCCGGTGGCGGCCGTGGCGGCAGTGCTGTGGTCGGGCGCGTTCGCGGCCGCCGTGCCCCTGGCCCTGGACGTGCCGCCGCACCGGGCGGCGTTCGCGGTGCTGGGCGTCGCGGTCGCCACGGTGCCCCTGGCCGCCCGGCTGCGTGGGCGCCCGGCCGGGGTGCCGGTGGAGTGCGCGGGGTACGCCGTCGCCGCCGCGGCCGTCGCGCTGACGGTCGCGGAGCCCGCCGCGCTCTCCCTGGCCCTGGCCCTGTGCGGGGTGGCCGCTGGGGGCGTGGCGCTGCGCGCGGAGCGCCGGCCGGTCGCGGCGTACGCGGGCGGCGCGCTGCTGGTGTCGGCCTGGTGGGTGCGGCTGGGGAGTTGGGAGGTGACCTCGCCGGAGGCGTACACCCTGCCGGTCACCGTCGCCGCGCTGGCCGTCGGCCATCTGCACCGGATCCGGCCCGAGGTCTCCTCCTGGGCGGCGTACGGCCCCGGGCTGGCGACGACGCTGGTGCCGAGCCTGGTGGCGGTCTGGGTGGACACGCACTGGCCGCGCCCGCTGCTGCTGGGCGCCGCCGCGCTGGCCCTGACCGTGCTGGGCGCACGGTCGCGGCTGAAGGCCCCGCTGCTGATGGGCGGGGGCACCGCCGCTCTGGTCGCCCTGCACGAACTGGCCCCCCATGTCGTCCAGGTGGCCGGGCTCCTGCCCCGCTGGGTACCGCCTGCCGCCGCGGGCGTACTGCTCCTGCTCTTCGGCGCGACCTACGAGCGGCGGCTGCGGGAGGCCCGGCGGCTGCGCCACGCTGTGGGCCGGATGCGCTGACGGGCGCGCCGTACCGGGACGCGAGAAGGCCGGGAGGGGCGGACGGGAGCCTGGACCGTCCGCCCCGGCCCGCCTCACTCGGGGAGGAGGTCCCCGATCAGGGCGAGGTTCTGGATGGCGGCCAGGCCGTACAGGGCGGTGGTGTTGGTGTCCACCCAGGCGGCTCCGCTGCCCTCGACCAGGGCCATGGGCCCGCTGATCCTCTCCGCCTTCCACGGGGAGGACTCGCTGTAGCCCCAGGCGTCCTTGGTGAAGAACTCGCGCCAGGCGCGGGTGCCGTACTTCTCCCGCTCGCCCTCCAGCCGGGAGGCCGCGTAGGCGGTGAGGCGGGAGTGGCCCTGCTGGAGGATGAGGTTGGTGGCGTAGCCGCCCAGTTCGGCCTGCTGCTCGGCCCGGGTGGCGCCGTAGAGGCGGCAGTACTGGAGCCAGGCCTCCTCGAAGCCTTCCACGTCGGTGAGGTGGATCAGCTCGGCGCAGATCTCCACCTGCCCGAACATCGCGCTCAGATGGCTCATCGACACCTTCCTCCCCTCCTCGGCGAACTCCCCGGTCTCGATGTCGTAGCGGCCCTCGCCGGTGCAGAAGCCGTTGGGCATCCGCGCGATGGTGCGCATGGTGGCCTTCAGCTTCTTCTCGGCCTTCTCCGCCTCGGGGCCGCGGCGCTCCCACTCGGTGAGCCAGGCGGCTGCCAGCCCGCTCCAGTCGGTTCCCAGTCCGATGCCCAGGGCGCGGGGGTCGGGTTCGTAGGGCTCGGTGCGGATCTTGCGCAGCGGGTCGAGGGCGAGGAAGGTCTCGTCGGAGTCGACCAGGGCGTGCATCAGGTCGCCGCAGCGCTCGTCGGCGGTGAGGAAGTAGTACGGGCGCCGGTAGACGGCGGTGGAGATGCGCTGCTGCTTGGCGCTGTCGGCGTAGTGCTGCACGCCGTGGCGGGTGCCGAGTCCGGCCCACTGGCCCAGGTGGTAGACGTCGACCTCGCCGGTGTGGCGGGTCATGGCCTCGGCGAAGCGGAAGACGTCCACGCGGCCGGAGCGCAGGTAGGCGTACCACAGCCACAGGTCCGGGGAGAGTTCGGAGTTGTCCCAGGCGTAGCCGCCGACGTCGTAGCGCCACTGGTGCCGGTCCGCGTCGTAGGTGTGCATGATGTCGCCGTAGTCCCAGAAGCCGTACCAGCGGCGCTGCTCCACCTGGTCGCGGTAGTAGTCGAAGAGGAAGTCCAGGTGGTCCTCCAGCCTCGCCTTCGCGGGTGTGGAACGGTCGACGGGGGCGAACAGCGCGCCGAAGACGCCGGCGGCGGCCAGGTGTGCGGGCGGGGCGACGAGCTGGGGCGGGGTCTGTACGGCCTCGGCCTGGCGGGCGAGGGTCCCGGCGCCGGGGGTGGCGGCGTTGGCCCAGAACATCAGCTCGCTGGTGCGGGCGATGCCGTAGGGGGTGCCGAAGCCGGGTTCGTAGTCCTCGTAGGTGATGTTGAGGCCCTCGAGTTGCTCGGCGTGGGTGTCCTGTCCCATTCCGTCGTGGTAGAAGCGCAGGTCCATGGGCTGGGCCTCGGGCGACCAGAGCCAGAGTGTGACCTCGGCCTCGTCGCCGGCGGCGCCGCGTACGTCGAGCTGGGCGGGGTGCTTGCGCCAGAAGTCGCGCAGCCCGAAGGAGAGTCCGCCGCCGACTCCGCCGACGTAGCCGAAGCCCGAGGCGCGGCGCCCGCCGCCGGCCGCGATCCAGCCGTGGCCGGGCTTGGTGCGCTTGCGCACGGTGAAGCCGTCGGCGGAGAGCTGGGCGAGGGTGTAGTCGCCCCAGGTGGGGACGAGGTGCAGCCGGCTGGTGACGCGCTGGTCCCAGGTGGCGGGGTCGGGCAGCTTCTCCCCCCTGACCTGTTTGGCGCGGACCTCGGCGCCGGGGTCGCGGCGCAGTCCGGTGATGCCTCGGACCGCTTCCGACAGCAGGCCGCGGCCCTCGCCGCCGAGGCGGATGTGGCGGTCGTAGTGCTCGTCGCGCATGGGCACGGTGAAGCGCACGCCGAGGCCGCGGATGAAGTCCTCGTGCTCGTCTCCGTCGAAGGTGACGGTGTGCAGCATCCGGAAGGCGTCGGAGCCGGCGTGGAAGTACAGGCGGACGGAGAACGGCAGCCAGCGGCGGCCTCCCCGGCGGTGTCTGCCGTCGACGCGGACCACCGCTCTGACGGGGCCGTCCTGTTCGACGGCGATCTCCTCGACGTCGCCGTCGAAGCGCTGCCACTTCTGCGTGCCCTGGTCGCCGTCGTCGATCCCGCCCTGGCGGAGCAGGACCAGGCGGCCGTCGCGGGCGATCTCGGTGGAGCCCCGGCGCACCGATTTCACCAGGGACCTGCCGTCCTTGCCGATGCGGGCGGTGACGGTGCCGGTGTCCACCACGACGTCGCCGCCCCTACGGGTGACGGTGAGGGCCTTGGCGGGCCCGGCGGGCGCGGCGCCGGGGGTGAGGCGGTAGGAGGCGGCGTTCCCGGCCTCGGGGCCGACGGCGTGCGCTGTCCACTTCAGGGTGCCGTCGGGCCAGTACGCGGTGGGCCAGGTCTGGACGGGGACGGCGGTGCCGTCCGCGGCGGTGAGCGAGAAGGCGGTGCCGGCCTTCAGGGCGCCCTTGGGCCAGGGCACTCCGAAGGTGTTGCCGGGGGCCTCGCCGAGACCGCCGTCCTCCAGCCAGGTGATCTCCACCGGGCCGTCGGTGCCCTTGGCGTCCGCGGCGGTTCCGGCCGGGCGGGCCGCGTGGGCGGGGGTGCCGCCGAGCAGCCAGGAGGCGTGGGCGGCGGCGCCTGCCGCGGCGGCGGCCTGGAGCACGTTCCGTCGGGGGATCGCAGACATGACGCTCCCGTTCTTGTGTCAGAGTCATGACAGGCAAAGGTGGCGGCCGCCGGCGGCGGTACCGCGGCGGCCGGACCGGAAGGACTCGGTCAGGTGCGGCCGTACCGCCGCTCGACGGCGACCGCGCAGGCGGCCAGGCAGCCGAGCGCCGGGGCGATCAGAGGCGGCAGCATCCAGGCGGCGACGCCGACCACGGCCAGCCCTCCGGCCAGCAGGAGCGAGCCGCCCGGTTCGGTGCGCAGGGCGCGCCGGGCGGCGGCCCGGCCGGTGCGGGCCCAGTCGTCGCCGGGCCGCCAGGCGGCGGCGGTGCGCAGCCCGGTCACCACCACGGCCACCACGGCGGCGGCGCCGACCGCGGCCACCGCGGGGCCTGCGGGCAGCAGCCCGGAGGAGACCACCCGCAGATCGAAGGCGAGCAGTGCCAGGACGGCCCACCACAGCAGCGAGAACCGCCAGCCGGTCCGTACGGCGGCCGCCCACTCGGCGGCGAACTCCCGCCACCCGGCCTGCTCGGCGTCCAGGTAGCGCCGCAGGTGCCCGCAGGCGGCGGCGAACGCGGGCAGCGCCGTCACCAGCGCGAGCGCGGCGAGCAGCAGCCACACCCCGGCCAGCAGGCACTCGGCGAAGAGCGCGAACCGGGCGGCGGGGGGCCGCCGGTCCGTGCCCGTCTCAGCGCTCGCGGCGTCGTCCGCGCGAGCCCGCGCCGCGGCGCCCGTCCCGCTCATCCCTTGAGCCCCGAGGTGGCCGCGCCCTCGACGAGGTAGCGCTGGAAGGCGAGGAAGAACAGCAGCACCGGCAGCAGGGCCGCGACCGACATGGCGATCATGCCGCCGTAGTCGGCGAGGCTGTCCTGGTCCATGAACATCTTCAGACCGAGCGAGACGGTGTACTTGTCGGGCTCGTTGAGGTAGATCAGCGGACCGAGGAAGTCGTTCCAGGCCCAGATGAAGCTGAAGATGGCACTGGTGATCAGCGCCGGGCGGCACAGCGGCAGCACGATCGTCCAGTAGATCCGCCAGTGGCCGCAGCCGTCGATACGGGCCGCCTCGTCCAGCTCCCTGGGGAGGTTGCGCATGAACTGCACCATCAGGAAGACGAAGAAGGCGTCCACCGCGAGGAACTTGCCCAGCAGCAGCGGCACATAGGTGTTGATCAGCTCCATCTTCTGGAACAGCACGTACTGCGGCACCAGCAGTACGTGGACGGGCAGCAGCAGGGTGCCGATCATCAGTGCGAACAGCACGTTGCGGCCCGCGAAGCGGATCCGGGCGAAGGCGTACGCGGCCAGGGAGCATGAGATCAGCACACCGGCCACCGAACCCAGCGCGACCAGCAGCGAGTTCACGAAGAACGTCTCGATGCCGATGCCCGCGATCCCGTCGGCGAGCCGCTCGTAGTTGCCGGTGATCGGATCGGTGGGCAGCAACTCCAGGCTGCCCACGATCTCGTCGCCCGGTTTGAGGGAGCCGCCCAGCACCCAGACGACCGGGTAGAGCACCACGGCCAGCAGGGCCAGCGCCCCCAGGTGCCACAGGACCGACCGCACCCTGCGGCGCGCCGAGGCGCCGGCGCCGGTGCGCGGGGGGCGGGCGGTGCGGACGGGACGGACGGTGCCGGTGGGCGCGCTCATCGGCCCCCCTCCTCGTAGTGCACCCAGCGTCGCTGGGACCAGAACAGCACGGCGGTCACCAAGGCGATCCCGACGAGCAGCATCCAGGCCATCGCGGAGGCGTAGCCCATGCGCAGGTTGGAGAAGCCCTGCTCGTACAGGTACCAGGTGTAGACGAGCAGCGAGTCGCCGGGGCCGCCCGCGCGTCCGCCCGGCCCGGCGATCACGAGCGCGGAGGTGAAGATCTGGAAGGAGTGGATGATCTCCAGCAGCAGGTTGAAGAAGAGCACCGGGGAGATCATCGGCAGGGTGATGGAGCGGAACCGCCGCCAGGCGCCGGCGCCGTCCACCTCGGCCGCCTCGTACAGCTCGCGCGGCACCTGCTTGAGGCCGGCCAGGAAGATGACCATCGGCGCGCCGAACTGCCAGGCCGACAGGGCGATCAGGGTGGGCAGCGACCAGTCCGGGTCGCCGACCCAGCCGCCGCCGTCCCAGCCGAACAGGCTCAGGGAGCGGTCGACGACCGCGTCGTCCTGGAACAGGGCCCGCCAGACGATGCCGATGCTCACGCTCGCCCCGATCAGCGAGGGTGCGTAGAACGCCGAGCGGTAGAAGCCCTGGCCCTTGCGGGGCCGCACCAGCAGCATCGCCACGCCGAGCGCGACCGCGAGCTTGAGCGGGGTGGCGATCAGCACGAACACGGCCGTGACCCGCACCGACGTCCACCAGCGGTCGTCGGAGAACATCTCGGAGAAGTTCTCCAGGCCCACCCAGCGGGGCGAGTCGAAGAGGTTGTAGTCGGTGAAGGCCAGATAGAGGGAGACGAGCATCGGCCCCAGCGTCAGCAGCAGGATGCCGACGCACCACGGGGAGAGGAACAGGTAGCCGGCCAGGGTCTCCCGGCGGGCCCGCCGCCGCGCGGTGGCGGCGGGCCGGGGGG
>NZ_JAKMAY010000299.1:0-6480 GCF_022015835.1 Streptomyces sp. ICN903
GGCCCGCGCCCCGCCGCGCCCCGCATGGACGGCGCCGACCGTGGAACCCGCACCCCATGACGAGCACCGTCGTGGAAGGCCGCACGATCGAGCTGACCAGTCTGGACCGGGTCCTCTACCCCGCCTCGGGCTTCACCAAGGGCGATGTCGTGGACTACTACACCTCCGTCGCCGAGGTGCTCCTGCCCCATCTGCGCGACCGCCCGGTGTCCTTCGTCCGCGCCCCCCGCGGCGTGGAGGCCGAGTCGTTCATGGCCAAGCACGTACCGTCCGGCACGCCGAAGTGGGTGACGGTGCGCGAGGTTCACCGCGTCGGCGGGAAGACCGACCGCCAGGTCGTCGTCCAGGACCTGCCGACCCTGCTGTGGGCGGCCAACCTCTCCGCGCTGGAACTGCACACGCCCCAGTGGCGGCTCCCCGACGAGGGGATGGCCGACCGGCTGGTGTTCGACCTCGACCCGGGCGCCCCGGCGACGATCGTCCAGTGCTGCGCGGTCGCCCGCCGGCTGCGCGACCTGCTGGAGCGCGACGGCCTGCCCTCGTACGCCAAGACCTCCGGCTCCAAGGGGCTGCACGTGCTCGCCCCACTGCGGCCCGCGGACTCCGAGGCCGTGGCCGGCTACGCCGAGCGGCTGGCCCGCGAGGCGGCCGAGGCGCTGCCGGACCTCGTCGTGGACCAGGTGCCCCGACGGCTGCGCGAGGGGAAGGTCTTCATCGACCACGGCCAGAACCTGTGGACGCGGACGACCGCCGCCCCGTACACCCTGCGCGTACGGCCGAGGCCGACCGTCTCCACTCCGGTGACATGGGACGAGGTCGCCGGCTGCGAGCAGCCCGGCGACCTCGTCTTCACGGCCGGCGATCTGGCCTCCCGACTGGAGAGGCACGGCGATCCGCTCGCTCCCCTCCTGGACCCCTCACGCGCGGGGCGGCTGCCGGACGGCTCCTGACGCGGAGCCGCCGGGTGCCCCGGGAGCCGGCCTCCTCAGGCGTTCTCAGGCGTTGCCGGTGCCCCAGCCGTCGTCGAACGGCGTGCGCTGCTCGACACGGCGGCCGCGCAGCATGCGGACCCTGTCGGACACCGGTCCCGGCACACGGTCGCCCATCCGGTCGGAGACCGTGTTCAGCGCCTTGCCGGCCATCTCCCGCCCGTTGTGCGCGGCGGACTCGTAGGCGTTGCGCACCGCGGGGTTCTCGGCGAACTTCCGGGCCCTCTCGCGCAGCTGCTCGTACTTCTCCCGCCCGGCCCGCGTGCCGAACACGTACCCGACGGCCACTCCTACGACGAACGTGAGCCGGTAGCGCATGGCTCCACCCTTTCTCAGGTCTCTCCCGGCGCACCCCGGCCGCGCGGGTGTGCGCCCTGTCGGTCTGCGGCGGACGTTCCACCGGGTACCCCGAGGCGCGCCGCGAATACCGATTTCAGAGCACCCCCCGGCATGCGCTACTGTATTCCTCGCCAGCGGGGAACGCCCCGGGAAACCGGAACGGGCGCCTCCGAGCAGCAGTCCCCTGTAGCTCAATTGGCAGAGCAGCCGGCTGTTAACCGGCAGGTTACTGGTTCGAGTCCAGTCGGGGGAGCAGGACGAGAAGGGCCCCGCGAGGGGCCCTTCTTCGTGTGCCTGGCGCCCTGCCGGGCCGCCGCCGGGAGGCCTGCTCCGTTCCGGCGACCGGCCTCCGGCCCGTGGCGGCGGGCCCCACCGCCCCTGCCTCACCCCGGCACGGGCGGGAGATCGTATGAGCGGCTATGCTGCGGCAGACGGCGCGCACAGATGTGCGTGGCGCGCCGTCCCGGGGCGGTAGCTCAGCCGGTTAGAGCAGCGGACTCATAATCCGTCGGCCGTGGGTTCGAGTCCCACCCGCCCCACTCGCACTCCCTCCGGGACGCGGAAACGCTCCTTCGGGCCCGGGAGCCGGATCCGGCTCCCGGGCGGAGGCGATTCGCGCCCACCACTTCCCCCCGCCGCCCGTTCCGAACCGGCCCGGCCCGCGATCGCTCTCCTGAGCAGCGGATACGCATCTGCGTCCGGCTGCCGTGAGGCCCTCCTGTGCGAAACTTGGCTCCGATTCCACGCGAACGGGCTCTTCCGGCGGCGCCGCACGTCCAGGGCCCGCCCGATCCGTTCCACGGGGGGAGAGCCTTGCCCATGAAACGCACACCGCTTCCGGGCGTCGGCATCCAGTACGACGTCACCACCCGCTCCGGGCGGCACCTGTCCGTCGTCGTCCACCAGGACGGCCGGCGCTTCCTGGGCTTCTACGACTCCGAGGACCCCGACACCTGCCAGGCGTCCTTCCAGCTCGAATCCGACGAGGCCGCCTCCCTGGCCGCGCTGATCGCCCCCGAGCCCGAGGCGCCGGACCTGGCCGTCGGGGAGCTGGACCTGGCCACCGAGCGGATCCCGGTGACCGCCAAGTCCCCGTACCGGGGGCGGCCGCTGGGCGACACCCGCGCCCGTACCCGCACCGGGGCGTCCATCGTCGCGGTCCTGCGGCGCACCGCGCCGCATCCTGCCCCGGGGCCGGACTTCAGGCTGGAGTCGGGCGATGTCCTCGTGGTCGTGGGCACCCGCGAGGGCGTCGAGGAACTCGCCCAGATCATCACGGGGGGCTGAGTATGCACGACACCACCATGCTGCTCATCGAGCTGGGCGCCATCATCCTCGGCCTGGGGATCATCGGGCGGTTCGCCGGGCGGATCGGCCTGTCCGCCATCCCCCTCTACCTGCTGGCCGGCCTCGCCTTCGGTCACGGCGGCATCTTCGAGCTCAGCGCCAGCGAGGAGTTCGTCGCCATCGGCGCCGAGATCGGCGTGATCCTGCTGCTGCTCCTGCTGGGCCTGGAGTACAGCGCCTCCGAGCTGGTGGACAACCTCAAGACGCAGTACCCCTCGGGCGTGGTGGACTTCGTCCTCAACGCCACGCCCGGGGCCGTCGCCGCGCTCGTCCTGGGCTGGGGGCCGGTGGCCGCCGTGGCACTGGCCGGCGTCACCTGGATCTCCTCCTCCGGCGTCATCGCCAAGGTCCTCACCGACCTGGGCCGGCTCGGCAACCGCGAGACACCCGTCGTCCTCGGCGTCCTGGTCATGGAGGACCTGGCGATGGCGGTGTACCTGCCGATCCTGACCACCCTGCTGGCCGGTGTCGGCCTGATGGGCGGCAGCATCAGCCTGATCGTCGCCCTGGGCACGGTCGGCCTGGTCCTCTACGTCGCGCTGCGCCACGGCCGGCTGATCAGCAAGGCCGTCTCCTCCGACAATCCCGAACTGCTGCTGCTGGTGGTGCTCGGCCTGACCGTCCTGATCGCCGGGATCGCCCAGCAGCTGCACGTCTCGGCGGCCGTCGGCGCCTTCCTCGTCGGCATCGCCCTGTCCGGTGAGGTCGCCGAGAGCGCCCACCGGCTGTTCGCCCCGCTGCGGGATCTGTTCGCGGCGGTGTTCTTCGTCTTCTTCGGTCTGTCCACCGACCCGGGCAACATCCCGCCGGTGATCGTCCCGGCGCTGATCCTGGCCGTGGTGACCGTGGTGACCAAGGTCGCCACCGGCTGGTACGCGGCGCAGCGCGCCGGCATCAGCCCCAGGGGCCGGCTGCGGGCGGGCGGGGCCCTGGTGGCGCGCGGCGAGTTCTCCATCGTCATCGCCGGCCTGGCGGCCGGGGTCGCCACCGAGATCCGTCCGCTGGCCACCGCGTACGTGCTGCTGATGGTGATAATCGGCCCGCTGGCCGCCCGCTGGACGGAGCCCGCGGTCAGGGCCCTGATGCCCCGGCTGGTGCCGGTCTCCCCCGGCCCGTCGGGGCAGCCGCCGGGCGGGACGCGGGAGGGGCCCGGGGCCGCTTCCGACACCGCGGCCCGCGCGGACTCCCCCACCCAGCCGTAGGGCCGGAAGGAGACACCCGCGGCCGGTGAGGCATCATCTCCTGCATGGGGACAGTCGCCGGTCTGGACAGTTCGTCCGAGTACACCCGCATCGTCGTCTGCGACACCGACACCGGTGCCGTCGTCAGACAGGGATACGCCCCGCATCCCGCGCCCGGGGGCGGCGGGGAGGACGGGACCGGAGCGGCCGCGGGCAGGCGCACCGAGACCGACCCGCAGGCGTGGCTGCTCTCGCTCGGCGACGCCGCGGCGGGCGGGGTGCTGGAGGGCGTCCAGGCCATCGGCGTCTCGGCGCAGCAGAACGGGCTGGTCGCGCTCGACGAGGCCGGCGACCCGGTGCGGCCCGCGCTGGTCGGCAACGACCGGCGCGCGCAGACCGCCGCGGCCGACCTCGTCGACGCGCTCGGCGGGCGCGAGGCGTGGGCGCAGGCGGTGGGCGCCGTGCCGCAGGCGGCGCAGCCGGTGGCGAAGCTGCGCTGGCTGGCCCGGCACGAGCCGGAGGCGACCCGGCGCGTGGCCGAGGTCCTCCAGCCGCACGACTGGCTGGTGTGGCAGCTGCTGGGCCGTCCGCAGCGCCGCACCACCGACCGCGGTGACGCCTCGGGGACCGGCTACTGGTCGGCCGCCACCGAGTCCTGGCGGGCGGACCTGGCCGAACTGGCGCTCGGTCATCCGGTGAGGCTGCCGGATGTGCTGGGTCCGGCCGAGCCCGCCGGCCACACCCCGGAAGGGCTGCTGATCTCGGCCGGCACGGGCGAGACGATGGCCGCCGCCTTCGGCCTGGGCGTCGGCCCGGGCGACGCGGTGGTCTCGCTGGGGGCGTCCGGTTCGGTCTTCTCCGTGCACCACCAGGCGCTGGCCGAGCCGACCGGCATGATCACCTCTCTCGCCGACGCCACCGGCATGCACCTGCCGGTGGTGCACACGCTCAACGCCGTACGGGCGCTGCGCGGCGCCGCCGAACTGCTCGGCACCTCCCTGGAGGGGCTGTCGGAGCTGGCGCTGACCTCCACCCCGGGCTCCCACGGGCTGGTGCTGCTGCCCTACCTGGAGGGCGAGCGCACCCCCGACCTGCCGCACACCGCGGGCACGCTGGCCGGGCTGCGGCGCGAGAGCATGAAGCCGGAGCACCTGGCGCGCGCCGCCTTCGAGGGGATGCTGTGCGGGCTCGCCGACGCCCTCGACGTGCTGCGCGGCCGGGGCGTGCCGGTCGGCCGGGTCTTCCTGCTGGGGGCCGCGGCCGATCTCCCGGCGGTACAGGCGATCGCTCCGGCCCTGCTGGGTGCGCAGGTGGTGGTCCCCGAGCCCGCCGACTACACGGCGCTGGGCGCCGCCCGCCAGGCCGCCTGGGCCCTGGGGGTGTCCCGGGGCACGCTCTCGCCGCAGCAGCCCCCGATGTGGCCCGCCCCCGCCGGCCGAGTCCTGGAACCGGGCGAGGAGCTGGCGGTGGGCCAGGCGGTGCGGCAGCAGTACGCGACGGTTCGGGAGCAGACGCATCCGGGTGCCTTCGGCTGAGCCCGCGGCGGCGGGCCCCGGCCGGGCGGCTCAGTCCAGGTAGCCCCGCAGCTGGTCCGCGTAGGCGTGGTCGCGGAGTCTGGCCAGCGTCCTGGACTCGATCTGGCGGATGCGTTCGCGGGTGACGCCGAAGAGGCGGCCGATCTCCTCCAGTGTGCGGGGCCGGCCGTCGACGAGCCCGTAGCGCAGCTGGACGACCCTGCGCTCGCGCTCGCCGAGGGTGGACAGCACCGCGTCCAGGTGCCGGCGCAGCAGCAGGAAGGCGGCGGTCTCCACGGGCGAGGGCGCGTCGCCGTCCTCGATGAGGTCGCCGAGGTTGACGTCGTCCTCCTCACCCACCGGGGCGTGCAGCGACACCGGTTCCTGGGCCAGCCGCAGCACCTCGCCGACCCGCTCCCCGGTCAGGCCGAGCTGGGCGGCGACCTCCTCGGGCGTCGGCTCGTGGCCGCGCTCCTGGAGGAGGCGGCGCTGGACGCGGACGACCCGGTTGATCAGCTCCACGACGTGCACCGGGACCCTGATGGTGCGGGCCTGGTCGGCCAGCGCCCGGGACATGGCCTGGCGTATCCACCAGGTGGCGTAGGTGGAGAACTTGTAGCCGCGGGTGTAGTCGAACTTCTCCACGGCCCGGATGAGGCCCAGATTGCCCTCCTGGACCAGGTCGAGCATGGTCAGCCCGCGGCCGGCGTACCGCTTGGCCACCGAGACCACCAGGCGGAGGTTGGCCTCGATCAGGCGGCGCTTGGCCACCCGGCCCATGACCACCAGCCGGTCGAGGTCGAGGGCGAGGCTCTCGTCGAGGCCGGGGGTGCGGGTGAGTTTCTCCTCGGCGAACAGGCCCGCCTCGACGCGCCGGGCGAGTTCGACCTCCTCGGCGGCCGTCAGCAGGGGGACGCGGCCGATCTCGCGCAGGTACTGGCGGAAGAGGTCGGCGGAGGGGCCGGTCGCGTCGGGTCCGGCCGGCCGGGGTGCGGGAGGGGGCTCCGCCCGGAGGCGTTCGGTGTCCGGCTCCGCCTCCCGCCCGGGGACGGCCCGAGGGTGGCCGGGCGAGGGGGCCTGCGGGCCGTCGGGCGGTACGACGGCCAGGCC